>DATFWK010000176.1:0-14305 GCA_035259345.1 Miltoncostaeaceae bacterium
GTCGCCGACCTTGGCCGCCTCGGCGACCGGCATCACCTCGAAGCCGTCCATCACGGCCTCGAGCGCCCGGAGCGGGTCCACCTCGAGCACGATCACGTGGCCGCCGAGGCCGCGCAGGCGCGAGGCGAGCCCGCGGCCGCACCACCCGTAGCCGCCCACCACGACCTTGCGGCCGGCGATGAGGATGTTCGTCGCCCGCAGCAGGCCGTCGACCGTCGACTGGCCGGTGCCGTAGCGGTTGTCGAACAGGTGCTTGGTGTCGGCGTCGTTCACGGCGATCACCGGGAAGCCGAGGCCGCCCTCCTCCTGGAGCGCGCGCAGGCGGATGACGCCGGTGGTGGTCTCCTCGGTGCCCCCGATGATCCCGTCGAGCATCTCGCGCCGCTCGCCGTGCAGGACGCCGATGACGTCGGCGCCGTCGTCCATCGTCATGTGCGGCGCGTGGTCGATCGCGGCCATGATGTGCTGGTAGTAGGTCTGGTCGTCCTCGCCCTTGCGCGCGAACACGGAGACCCCGTAGACGTCGACGAGCGCCGCCGCCACGTCGTCCTGCGTGGAGAGCGGGTTGGAGGCGACGAGCACCAGGTCCGCGCCGCCGGCCTTGAGCGTGCGTGCCAGGTTGGCCGTCTCGGTGGTGACGTGCAGGCAGGCCGAGATGCGCAGGCCGGCGAGCGGCCGCTCACGCTCGAAGCGCTCGCGGATGCGGGTGAGGACGGGCATCTCCCGGTCGGCCCACTCGATGCGCTGGCGCCCGAGCGGCGCGAGCGAGAGGTCGGCGACGTCGTGCTTCAGGGTCTCGGGCAAGGTGCTCCTCCGGTCGGGTCGGCTCGGCGGGCAGTGTATCCCCGGCCCGGCCCTCAGGCCGCCGGGCCCTGCGCGCGGCCGTGCCCAGTGGTGGCCAGGCGCTCCTTGAGCCGGTCGATCATGCCGATGGGCCCGGGGTCCACGTCGCGCAGGAAGGCGAGGTAGATGGAGGCGTAGTCGCCGAGCATCACCAGGTCGAGCATCCGCGCCAGCGGGCTCTGGCCCTCGGCCTCGATGCTGGTCACGCCCCGCACCTCGGGCGCCACGAGCTCCCGGGTGAGGTCGAACCTGCGCTCGACCTGGCGGTGGTTGCGGGGGTCGCGCAGCATCACCACGTGGGCGTCACGGCCCAGCCGTCCCATCCCGGGGAAGGCGCAGATCTCGTTGTGGTCGGCCTCGGGCAGCACCCCCCAGAAGGCCGGGATCTCGGCGTTCTCGTTGATCTGGCACTTCCAGCGGTAGGCGACCGCCGCGGTCAGCTCGGCCCCCCAGACGATCGGCACGGCGCCGTCGAGCAGCGTCGCGAGCTGCTTGGCCGGGTTCTCCGCCTCGGGGCTCCCCGGGCCGTACGCGCGCACGGACGCCGCGAGCGTCTCCCGCGCCTCGGCGAGGTCCGAGTCGATGTGGGCGATCACCCCCATCCGCTCGAGCAGCACCGCCAGGCAGGCGAGCATGCCGACGAGCCCGGCACGCGGCATCGGCGCCGGGGGCGGCTCGAGCACCGGCACCCCCTGCTGGCCGTAGAACGTCCCGAGCTTCCCGCCGGTCGAGATCGCGACCACCAGCGAGGCCCGGTCCACCGCGTCCATCGTGGAGGTCAGGGTCTCCTCGGTGGTGCCGGAGTACGAGATCGGGACCACCAGCGTGTGCTCGCCCACCCAGCCGGGCAGGCCGTAGTCGCGGATCACCGCCAGCGGCCGGCGAAGGCGCTCGCGGTAGGCGCCGGCCAGGAGGTCCCCCGCGATCGCCGAGCCGCCCATGCCGCAGACCGCCACCTCCCGCACGGCGTCCGGCGGGAACGGGATCTCGAGCGCACGGGCCCGATCGACGGCCCGGTCGAGCGCGGCGACCGCTTCGCCGTGCGCCCCGAGCAGCCCGAGCGTGTCGAGCCCCGCGGTCGCGGGATCGTCGAGCGCGGCCATTACTCCCCTCCTCCGATCGTCTCCCCGGTCTGCACGACGACCGGCCCCTCCAGGCGCACGCCGTCGGCGATGCGCGCACCGTCGCCCACGACCACCCCGTCCGCAAGCAGGCAGTCGCGACCGATCGCGACGAGCGAGCCCACGACCGCCCGGTCGAGCATTGCACCCGCCCCGACGCTCGTGCCCTCGCCGAGCACGCTCTGCTCCACGCGCGCGCCCGCCGCCACCGCGACCCGCGCTCCCAGGCTGGCGTGGCCGCCCACCTGGGCGCCGACCTCGAGGACCGCGCCGGGGCCGAGGTAGCGGTCGCCCGTCGGCGACTCGGTACGGACCGCGCCGGACAGAACGTCGACGTGGGCCTGGAGGTAGGACGCGGGCGTCCCGATGTCACGCCAGTAGGCGTCGGCGGGAAAGCCGTAGAGCGCGCCGTCCGCGGCGACCACCGGGAATACCTCGCGCTCGATCGAGCAGGGCGTCGCCGGCGGGATCCGGTCGATCAGGCGCCGCTCGAGCAGGTAGGTGCCCGCGTTGATGAGGAACGGCTCGCCGGGCACGAGCTCCTCCGGTCGCGGCTTCTCCACGAAGGCGAGCACACCGCGGTCGGGCCGCAGGCGCACCAGCCCCCACGGCGAGGGATCCTCGACCGGCGTGAGGGCGACCGTCCCCTCGGCACCGGTCCGGCGGTGCTGGTCCACGAGGGCCGCCAGGTCGAGGTCCGTCAGGACGTCGCCGTTCAGGACGATGACGCGCTCGCCCGCGAGCGCCGGCTGGGCGTTCTTGATCGCGCCGGCCGTGCCGAGCGGCACCGGGTCGACCACGTAGCGCAGGCGCATGCCGACCGCCGCGCCGTCGCCGAAGTGGGCCTCGAGCGCCTCGGGCCGGTAGCCGCAGGAGAAGACCACGTCGGTGACCCCGAAGCGGCGGAGGTGGTCGAGCTGGTGCGCGACGAACGGCCGGTCCACGAGCGGCATCATCGGCTTCGGCCGCGTGTCGGTGAGCGGGCGGAGGCGCCGGCCCTCGCCGCCCACCAGGACGATCGCCTCGATCACGTGCGCCCGATCGCCTCGTAGTCGAAGCCGGCGGCGCGCATCGCCGCCCCGTCGAGCGCGTTCCGGCCGTCGATCACGACCGGCCTCGCCATCGTCGCGCCCGCCGCGGCCCAGTCGAGGGCGAGGTACTCCGGCCACTCGGTGACCAGCACGGCGGCATCGGCGCCCTCGAGCGCCTCCCCCGCCGAGCCCGCCAGCTCGACCCCGCGCAGGCGCTCACGCGCCGCGTCCATCGCGACCGGGTCGTGGGCGGTCACGATCGCGCCCTCGGCGATCAGCCGCGCCGCGAGCACCAGGCTCGATGCCTCACGCATGTCGTCCGTGCCCGGCTTGAAGGCCAGGCCGAGCAGGGCGACCCGCTTGCCGTCGAGCTCGCCGAGGTGCTTCTTGAGCTTGCCGACGACCCGGCGCTTCTGGAGCTCGTTGACCTCGATGACGGCGGTCAGGAGCTGGAAGTGGTAGCCGGAGTTCCCGGCGAGCTGCTTGAGGGCGGACACATCTTTCGGAAAGCAACTGCCGCCGAAGCCAATTCCGGGCCGCAGAAAGGACGTGCCGATCCGCTGGTCGAGCCCCATTCCCTGGGCGACGGTCGCGACGTCGGCGCCCACCTCCTCGCAGACGTTCGCGATCTCGTTGATGAAGCTGATCTTCGTCGCGAGGAAGGCGTTGGACGCGTACTTGATCATCTCGGCCGTCGCCACCGAGGTGCGGACGACCGGGGCGCCGAGCGGCTCGTAGACGGCGGCGAGACGGTCGCCGTCGGCCGGCTCGAACTCGCCGATCACGACGCGGTCCGGGCGGAGGAAGTCCGCGATCGCGACGCCCTCCTTGAGGAACTCCGGGTTCGAGCAGTAGCCGAGGCCGAGGCCGCGGGCGGCGAGCTCAGACCGCACGCGCTCGCCGGTCCCGACCGGCACGGTGCTCTTCATGGCGAGCAGGTGGCGCGGGTCGACGCCGGTCGCCGCCAGCTCGTCGACGAAGCCCATCACCCGGGAGAGGTCGGCGTCGCCCGAGTAGGTGGGCGGGGTGTCGACCGCGACGAAGATGATCTCCGAGCGCTCGAGCAGGCGCTCCAGCGACAGCGTGAAGGTGAGCCGCTCCCGGTGCTCGGCGATGAGCTCCTCGAGCCCCGGCTCGTGGATCGGCACCGACCCGTCCGCGAGCGCGGCGATCTTGCGCGGGTCGATGTCGCGGATCGTCACCTCGTGGCCCATGGTCGCGAGGCAGACGCCGGTGACGAGCCCGACGTACCCGGCTCCCACGACCCCGATGCGGGACATCATCGTCCCGCCGCGGATGGACTCACTACGGGGTGACCTCGTCCTGGTGGACGACGATCGCGGTGTCGTGCCCCTTCCGGACGTGCACCTTCCCCGGGAGGAGCATGTTGGTGCGCATGTCGCGGATCGTCTCGACGGTGAGGTCCTCGTCGAGGGAGTTCGTGATCCAGTACGTCATCCTCCCGCGCTGCCAGAGCAGGCGCTGCATGTTCTTGCCGTCGTAGAAGGTCGAGTTGCCCTGGCGGTCGACGCCGGTGCGCCCCCGCACGAGCGGCGGGCTCTTCAGGCTGGTCTGCATGATCGTGACGTACGAGTACGGGCCGATCTGCGAGCCGCGCGGGAGCCGGAAGACGATCACGAAGGCGTTCGGCTTGCCCCGGTCGCCGCGGACGACGTTGTAGAGGCGGTACCGGGCCACGTGCGCGCCGCGCGGCACGTGGGTCGGCACGAGCAACGGCATGCCGGTGAGCGAGCGGGCGTTGCGGATGAGGCGGGCGAGGCTCGTCGTGCCCACCGTGTCCGGCCGCTGCTTGACGGCCTGCACCTTCGGCGGCCGGGCGAGGGAGCCGGCCCAGTCGGCGCCGATCATCACGTTCACGTTCGCGGCGCGCGGCTGGCCGGCGCGGCGCGGGGCGATGCTGGCGGAGGCCCCGAAGAGGCCCTGGACGACCTTCGCCTCGTTGCGCCAGCCCGGCGCGTAGAAGACCGCCGTGTTCGCGTAGGTGCCGTCCGGGGCGTTGCCGCCGGTGAAGGCCTGGTAGCCCTTCCCCGCGAGGTCGAGGGCGGCGTCGCGCCCGGCGAGCAGCCGCCCGCCGCCGTTGTAGACCGCGACCGTGGTGGCGGCCGGCTTGCGGGAGCGCACGGGCCCGCCGCCGGTCACGAAGACCGGGTTCTTCCACTCGTCGAGCTTGTCCAGCATCTCCCGCTGGGAGGCCTCCACGATGGACGCGCCCGCCGCCGTGCTGGTCACGTGGCCGTCGATCCGGATGCGGGCGATGCGCTCCTTCTCGGTCGTGAACGCGAACTCGAGGAAGTCCTTGAGCTTGCTGGTGGAGCGCAGGTCCGTGGTGACGTTGTCGTGGATCGCGTCCACGATGTTGTTCAGGCCGCTGAGCCCGTTGGTCTGGCGCTTGAGCTCGGAGAGGAACGCCTGCTGGCGCACGATGCGCGCGAAGTCCGAGTCCGTGTGCCGGAAGCGCACGTAGTCGAGCGCGTTGTCGCCGTTCAGGAGCTGATAGCCCGGCTGGATGTTGATCTTCGCGTAGCTCGGCCCGGGGCCCGAGTTGTCGTTGAAGTAGCGCCGGTCGACGTCGAGGTAGATGCCGCCCGTGTTGTTGACGAGCTGCACGAACGCCTTGAAGTCGATGTTGAAGAAGTTGTTGATCGGCTCGCCGGTCAGCTGGCGCACCGTCTCCACCGTGAGCTTCGGCCCGCCGAACGAGAACGCGGAGTTGATCTTGTTCTGGCCGTGACCGGGGATCGGCACGTAGAGATCGCGCGGGAAGGACAGCATCGAGATGAAGCCGGCCTTGAAGTCCAGGCGGACCAGGATCAGCGTGTCGCTGCGGCCGTTGTCCCCGGCCCCCTGCCGCCCCGGGCGCTTGTCCGAGCCGATGATCAGGACGTTGTACGGGCGCCCCGGAAGGTGCGGGTCGAGGATCTTGCGGGCCTGGCGGATCGCCACGGTGTCGTTCGCCGGGTTGGAGAGCGCCCGATCGGCCAGCTTGGCCGCGTAGAGGGCGGCCGCCGCGGCGCTCCCCACGGCCAGGACGACGACCCACGCGAGCACCGTGAACCACGGGCGCCGCCGGCGCGGCATCCGGTAGTACGTCGCGTCGCGGTGGTCAGGGGGGAGCTCCGGCGGCCCGGCGCCGGCAGTCTGCTCCTCCGGCGGGGCGACCGGCGGCGGCTCGAGGATGCTCACGCCGCGCCGACCTCCGCCCGCACCCCGCGGGCGGCGACGAGCCGGGCGAAGTCGACGAGCGCCCGGCGGTAGCTCGCGAGGCTCCCGACCTCGACGTGCTCCTTCGGCCCGTGGTGCCCGCCGCCCCGGGGGCCGAACTCGATCGCCGGGACGCCGACCTCGAGGAAGGCGACCGCATCGGACGCGCCGTCGCGCCCGACGGACGCGGCGGACGGCTCGTACCGCGTCACGGCCTCGAGCAGCATCCCGACCATCGGGTGGGCGGGGTCGACGTCTGCCGGCGGGCGCTCGACGAGCACCTCCACCCGCCACGGGCCGGAGGCCCGCACCTGCCGGAGCACGCGCGCGGGGTCCTGCCCGGGCAGGTAGCGGATGTCGATGTCGAGCCGGCAGAGGTCCGGCACCTTGTTGATCGCGTCGCCGCCGGCGATCCGGCCGAGGTTGATGGACGGGTGCGCGAACAGCGGCGTGGACTCCTGCGCGAAGGGCAGCTCTGCGAGCCCCTGGAACAGCTCAATACCCCGCAGCACGGCGCTCTCGCCCAGCCAGGGGGTGGAGCCGTGGGCGGCCACGCCGTCGACCTCTGCGCGCAGCATGAGCACGCCCTTGGCCTGGACGCCGACCTGCATGTCCGTCGGCTCGCCGCAGACCACGAAGTCCGCGCGCAACCCCTCCCGCACCAGCATCTCCGTACAGTTCGCCCCCGCCTCGGACCGCTCCTCGTCCGGCACCACGAGCAGCTCGAGCGACGCGCCGTCGAGCTCGCCGTGGAGGTCGGCGAACGCCAGCATCATCGCCGCGAGCGCGCCCTTCATGTCGTAGGCGCCGCGACCGTAGAGGCGCCCGCCATCGAGCCGCGCCGAGAACTGGTCAGGGTGCCCCGGGACGACGTCCAGGTGGCCGTGGAGCACCACGCGCGGGCCGCCGTCGCCGACGCTCGCCACGAGGCACTCGCGGCCCGCGAGCTCGCGCCGGACCACCGTCACGCCGCGACCCTCCAGCCAGCCCTCGACGAAGTCGATTGCGGGCCCGAGTCCCTGGGGGCGAGAGGTGTCGTAGGCGATGAGCCGCTCGGTGAGCCGAACCTCGTCCAATCGGATGAGGATATCCGAGGCCGCGTCGAGAGCCATCCGGGGCTCGTCGCGGACGGCTCAGCCGGCCCGGGCCCTCCGCTCGCGCGCCGAGACGCCCTCGAGCACACCGCCCGCCAGGTCCGGCGCGCTCTCGCGTCCGATGCCGTCGATCTCGGGCACCCGGTGCGTGAGGCTCCACAGGCCCCAGGCGCCGAGGAGCAGCGCGCAGATGCCGAGGCTCCATCCGATGCCGACCGCCTGCGCCAGCCCGCCGGCGGCGAGCGCCCCGACCGCGATCGGACCGACCACCGAGAGCTGGTAGAGCCCCAGCATGCGGCCGAGCATCTCGCGCGGCGAGCGCAGCTGGATCGCCGTATTGGTCGCGATGAACATCCAGATCCAGAAGAAGCCGCAGAACGCCATGGCGGCCAGCGTCAGCCCGAACCAGGGCGAGACGGCGACCACGCCGGCGCCGACGGCGAACCCGGTGGTCGCGGTGGGCAGCGCGTGGTGGCGCGGGTAGCCGTTGCGGGAGAGCGCGTCGAGGCCCCAGGCGCCGACGAGGGCGCCGCCCCCCATCGCCCCGAGCAGGAGGCCGAGGCCGATCTTGCCCGCGCCGAGGTGGGCCGCGACCACCGGCGCCAGCTCCTGCACCGGCGCCGCCAGCGTCGCGAAGAACACCATGCCGATCAGGAGGCGCCGGATCGCCGGGTCGCGCCGCGCGTGCCCGAGCGCCCGGCGGATGCCGACGGCGGCGTGCACGGCGTGGGGCATGAACCGCGGGAGGCCCGCGAGCACCCAGACCAGCACGAGGAACGAGACCGCGTTCAGCGCGAAGCACGCACCGGCCCCGAGGAGCGCCAGCACCACCCCGCCGAGCGCCGGCCCGGCGAGGCGCGCGAGGTTGATCCCGGCGGCGTTCAGGGCGACGGCCTCCGGCAGGCGCTCCCGCGTCGCCAGCTCGCCGACCAGCGCGAGCATCGAGGGCAGGCCGACCGCGAAGCCGACGCCCACGAGGAACGAGCAGACGTAGATCGCCGCCGGGCTCAGGAGGTCCGCCCAGGTCAGGGCCGCCAGCACCCCGGCGCCGACCGCCTGCAGGCCGAAGGTGACCATGCCCACCGCGCGCCGGTCGAAGCGGTCCGCCAGCTGGCCGCCGTAGGTCGAGAGGAGGAAGGCGGGTCCGCGCGCCACGAGCGACAGGGCGCCGACGGCGGCCGGCGAGCCGGTGAGGTGGTAGATCAGGTACCCGCCCGCGACGATCTGGAGCCAGGAGCCCGCGTTCGAGGCGAGGCTGGCCAGCCAGAAGCGGCGGAACTCGGGCACCCGCAGCACGTCGGGGACCCTGGCCACACGGACACGATAGCCGGGGCGGGGCCGCCCGCCCGGCGCGCGGGCACCGCCGGACCGGCGGGAGCTAGGTCTCGCCGTCCATGAAGTCGAGCGGCTCGACGCGGCCGATCAGCCCGATGCCCCGCAGGAAGAACTTGTTCGAGCGCGGGTAGTAGGTCATGTCGCTGGTCTCGCGCGTGCCGTAGGCGAGGTACGTGACCCCGTCGGGCCCGGCGACGAGATGGTGGGCGATGCCGGTGCCCGGCGGGCGGGAGACGACGTGCCCCACCCGGAGGTCGTGCGAGGCGTCGGCGACCCCGGCGGCGCGCCGGGCCGGGCTCGGTGTCAGGACGAGCGTGGCCGTCCCCTCGAGGACGACGAAGATCTCCTCCTCGGCCGAGTGGCAGTGAGGCGGTGCGCCCTCGCGTCCCGGCGCCAGCGTGACCAGGTTGAGCCCGGTTCGCTCCGCGCCCGCGGCGCGGCCGAGGGCGCGCACCTGTCCCTCGAAGAACGTCGGGGCGTTGGCGGCGTGCACGATGGACGGCGGGCGCGCGGCCGGCTCCGTCAGGGGTGGCGGCCCGGCCTCCACCTCGCGATCCCACGGCTCCGGGTCCGCGCCGGCCGCGACCCACCGCGCGCCCAGCCACATGACGCCGGCGCGCGGGAGCAGCGTGGCCGCGTCGCGGGCGCGAGTGCCGAAGAAGAGCACGTCGAGGCCGCCGTCGCCGCCCATCAGGGTGTGCGCCGCGCCCTCGGGCAGGTGGACCAGGCAGTCGCCGGGCCCGACCCGGTACGTCGCCCCGTCCTGCCACGAGAGCCCCTCGCCGGCGAGCACATAGACGATCTCCTCCTCGGCCCCGTGCACGTGCGCCGGCGTCGACCACCCGCCGGGGGTCACCCGGATGCGGCGGAGGCCGACCCCGCGCGAGCCGATCGCCTCTCCCAGCCTGGTCCAGGTCGCGCGCAGGTGGCCCCGCTCGATCGTGAGGTCGTCCACGTCTTCCCAATGGGCGATCATCGCGCGCTCCTCGCGGCTGACACGAACGTACGTTCTATCAGCGGCTCAGCGGCCGGACAAGCGGCCGGCCGAGGGCACGGCCTCAGGCCAGCCCGCCCTCCTCGCGCGCGTCCAGTGGCACGTCCTCCCGGCTCTCCCTGCGCGCCGCGGCGCCCATGTCGGCAACCCGCAGCCGGCTCTGCGCTCGGCGGACGGCGCGCTCGGCGGCCTCCCGCGCCTCCTCGTCGTCGCCGGCGGCGGCGAGCGCCTCCTCGGCCTGGCGCAGGTCGTCGGCCGCGCGGGCGCGGTCGACCGACTCGGCCGGCTCGGCGTGCTCGACCAGCACGAGCACCTGGTCGTCCTCGACGGAGAGGTACCCCTCGGTGGTGGCGTAGGCCCGCACCTGGTCGTCCAGCAGCCGGATCCTGGTCTCGCCGATGCGCAGGTCGGCGATCAGCGGGGCGTGGCGAGGGAGGATGCCCACCTCGCCTTCCACGCTCGGCGCGATGACCATCGCCGCGTCGCCCTCGTACACCGGTCCCTCCGGGGTGAGCACGCGGACCGCGACGCGCTTGCGCTCCTCGGTGCCGAGGCCGGTGCTCACGCCGCGGCCATCTCCGACGCCTGCTCCAGCGCCTCGTCGATGCCGCCGACCATGAAGAAGGCCCCCTCCGGCACCTCGTCGTGGCGGCCCTCGACGATCTCCTTGAACCCGCGCACGGTGTCGCCGACCGGCACGTACTTGCCCGGGCGCCCGGTGAAGGCCTCGGCGACGTGGAAGGGCTGCGAGAGGAAGCGCTCGATCTTGCGCGCCCGGGACACGGTGAGCTTCTGCTCGTCGGTCAGCTCGTCGACGCCGAGGATCGCGATGATGTCCTGGAGGTCCTTGTAGGTCTGCAGGATCTCCTGGACCCGCGTGGCAACCTCGTAGTGCTCGTCGCCGACCACCTCGCGGGTCAGCGCGCGGCTGGTGGAGTCGAGCGGGTCCACGGCCGGGTAGATGCCCTTCTCGGAGATGGCCCGCGAGAGCACCGTCGTGGCGTCCAGGTGCGCGAAGCTCGCTGCCGGGGCCGGGTCCGTGAGGTCGTCGGCCGGCACGTAGATCGCCTGCACCGAGGTGACCGAGCCGCTGCGGGTCGAGGTGATGCGCTCCTGCAGGTCGCCCATCTCGCTGGCCAGGGTCGGCTGGTAGCCCACGGCGGAGGGCATGCGCCCGAGCAGCGCCGAGACCTCCGAGCCGGCCTGGACGAACCGGAAGATGTTGTCGATGAAGAGCAGCACGTCCTGGCCGCCCTCGTCCCTGAAGTACTCGGCCATCGTGAGCCCGGTGAGCCCGACCCGGAGGCGCGCCCCGGGGGGCTCGTTCATCTGGCCGTAGACCAGGGCCGTCTTGTCGATGACCCCGGACTCGGTCATCTCCAGCCAGAGGTCGTTGCCCTCGCGCGTGCGCTCCCCCACCCCGGCGAACACCGAGAGGCCGCCGTGCTCCTTGGCGAGGTTGTGGATGAGCTCCTGGATGATGACCGTCTTGCCGACGCCGGCCCCGCCGAAGAGGCCGACCTTCCCGCCCTTGAGGTACGGCGCGAGCAGGTCCACGACCTTGATGCCCGTCTCGAAGATGTCGTTGGACGGGTCGAGCGCCTCGAAGTCCGGCGCCTGGCGGTGGATCGGCCAGACCTCGCCCTCCCCGACGTCGCCTGCCTGGTCGATCGCCTCGCCGAGCACGTTGAAGATGCGCCCGAGCGTCCGGTCGCCGACCGGCACCTTGATCGGCTCGCCGGTGTCCACCACGGGGGTGCCGCGCGAGAGGCCGTCCGTCGTGTCGAAGGCGACCGCGCGGACGCGGTCGTCGCCGAGGTGCTGCTGGACCTCGGCCACGAGGCGCGTGCCGTCCGGCCGCTCGATGTCCAGCGCGTTGTAGATCGCGGGCGGCTCGCCCGTGAAGCGCACGTCGATCACGACGCCCTTGATCTCGAGGATGGTGCCGGTTGCCTCTGCCACGGTGTGCCTGGTCCTTTGGTCGGGTGTCACGAGAGCGCGTCGGCGCCCGCGACCACCTCCAGGATCTCCTGGGTGATGGCCGCCTGGCGCGCGCGGTTCATCTGCAGCGTGTAGACGTCGATCAGCTGGGCGGCGTTGTCGCTGGCGTTGCGCATGGCGGTGCGCCGCGCCGCGAACTCGGAGGCGGCGCTCTCGAGCAGGGCCCGGTAGACCGCCGTGTTGAGGTAGGTCGGCAGCAGCCGCTCGAGGAACTCCTTGGCGTCCGGCTCGAAGAGCGCGAGGGCCTTCGAGAACGTCGCCTCGCCCTCCTCGTCCTCGTCCTCGACGATGCGCCGCGGCACCGGCAGGAGCTGCTCCTCGGTGACCCGCTGCTCGAGCACCGAGCGGAAGGCGTTGTAGACGATCACGACCCGGTCCGCCTCGCCGGACGTGAAGCGCTCGACCAGGTACTCGACCACCTGCACGGCGTCGTCGTAGGAGGCGTCGGTCGAGAAGCCCTGGTACTCGCGCTCGACCGGGAGGCCGCGGAAGCGCAGCGTGCCGACGCCCTTCTTGCCCAGCGGGACGTAGGCGATGTCCTGGGCGCCCTCGCTCCGCAGCCGCTCGGCCACCTGCATGCCGCGGCGGATGATGTTCACGTTGAAGGCCCCCGCCAGGCCGCGGTCGCCGGTCAAGAGGACGACCAGCCCGCGGCCGATCTCCTCACGCTCCTCGAGCAGCGGCATGCCCTGCAGGCTGCCGCTCTGGCGCGCGGACTGGGCCATGAGGCTCCGCATCGCCGCCGCGTAGGGCCGCAGGGCCTCGATGCGGGCCTGGGCCCGGCGCAGCCGGGCCGAGGCGACGAGCTCCATCGCCCGGGTGATCTTCCGCGTGCCGCGCACCGAGTCGATGCGCCGCTTGATGTCCCGCTGGCTCGGCATCAGCCGGCGGGGGTCTCCTCGGCGGCGGGCTCGGAGGGCGGCGCCTCGGGCGGCGTCTCCTCGCCGGCGGCAGCCTCACCTTCGGCGGCCTCGGCGGCGGGGGCGTCGCCCGCTGGTCCCTCCCCGCCCGGCTCGGCCGGGCCGGCGTCCTCGGCGGCCGGTGCCTCGGGCGGGGCCTCCGGCTCGCCCGTGCGCTCGGCCACGTACCGCTTGATGAACTCCTCGAGCCCCTTCGACGTCTCCTCGGAGAGGTCCCTGGTCTCGCGGATGTCGGCGAGGATCGCGCCCTCCTCGCGCAGGGCCAGGCGCAGGTCCTCGTTGAAGCGCGGGACGTCGCCGGGCGCCACGGGGTCGAGGAACCCCTGGTTGGCGGCGAAGATCACCGCCACCTGCTCCTCGACCGGCCACGGCGCGTACGCCGGCTGGTTGAGCGTCGCGACCAGCCGCGCGCCGCGCGCGAGGGTCCGCTGGGTGGCGGCGTCGAGCTCGGACCCGAACTGTGCGAAGGCTTCGAGGTCGCGGTATTGGGCCAGCTCCAGCTTCATGCGCCCGGCGACACGGCGCATGGCCCGGATCTGCGCGTTGCCGCCCACCCGGCTCACCGAGATGCCGACGTTGACGGCCGGGCGCACGCCCGAGAAGAACAGCTTGCTCTCGAGGAAGATCTGGCCGTCGGTGATCGAGATCACGTTCGTCGGGATGTAGGCCGAGACGTCGCCGGCCTGGGTCTCGATCACCGGCAGGGCGGTCAGCGAGCCGCCCCCGAGGTCGTCGCTCAGCTTGCAGGCGCGCTCGAGCAGCCGCGAGTGCAGGTAGAAGACGTCGCCCGGGAAGGCCTCGCGGCCGGGCGGCCGGCGCAGGAGCAGCGACATCTGCCGGTAGGCGTCGGCCTGCTTGGAGAGGTCGTCGTAGACGCAGAGCGCGTGCTGGCCGCCGTAGCAGTAGTACTCGGCCATCGCGCAGCCGGCGTACGGCGACAGGTACTTGAGCGCCGCCGCGGAGGCCGCCGGGGCGGCGACGACGATCGTGTACTCCATCGCCCCGGCCTCGCTCAGGCGGTTCACGACCTGCGCCACGGTCGAGGCCTTCTGGCCGATCGCCACGTAGACGCAGATCACGTCCTGGCCGCGCTGGTTGATGATCGTGTCCACGGCGATCGTGGTCTTGCCGGTCTGCCGGTCGCCGATGATGAGCTCGCGCTGCCCGCGGCCGATCGGGATCAGGGCGTCGATCGCCTTGATGCCGGTCTGCAGCGGCTCCTTGACCGGCTGGCGCTGGACCACGCCCGGGGCCTTGAACTCCACCGGGCGGGTGCGGTCGGAGGGGATCGGGCCGCGGTCGTCGAGCGGCTGGCCGAGCGGGTTGACCACGCGGCCGAGGAGCCCGTCGCCGACCGGCACCGAGATGACCCGGCCGGTGCGCTTCACCGGGTCGCCCTCCTTGATGAGCTGGTCCTCGCCGAGGAGCACCACGCCCACGTTGTCCTCCTCGAGGTTCAGCGCCAGGCCGGTGACCCCGTGGGGCAGCTCGAGCATCTCGAGGGCCACGGCCGACTCGAGCCCGTGCACGCGGGCGATGCCGTCGCCGACCTGCAGGACGGTGCCGACCTCCTCCACCTCGACCGCGCCGGCGTACTGCTCGATCTGCTGGCGGAGGACCCTGGTGATCTCGTCGGGACGAAGCTCCACGGAATGCCTTTCTGGGTGCGTGTCAGGAGACGCCCGCGGGCGCCTGGGGGGCCTGTTCCAGGGTCCGGCGGAGGCCGTCGAGGCGTCCCCGGACC
>DATFWK010000177.1:0-3393 GCA_035259345.1 Miltoncostaeaceae bacterium
GGACGCCGCCCGCGACGTCTTCGACGCCTACGGCTACGGGCAGATCCTGACGCCGACGTTCGAGGAGACCGAGGTCTTCGTCCGCGGCGTCGGCGTGAGCACGGACATCGTCCGCAAGGAGATGTACACGTTCGAGGACGCCGGCGGGCGCAGCCTCACGCTCCGCCCGGAGGGCACCGCCCCTGTCGTGCGGGCGTTCGTCGAGCACGGCATGCACAAGCTCCCGCTGCCGGTGAAGCTCTGGTACCTGGCGCCCATGTTCCGCTACGAGGCGCCGCAGGCGGGCCGCTACCGCGAGCACACGCAGCTCGGCATCGAGGCCATCGGCAGCGAGGACCCGCTGCTCGACGCCGAGGCGATCACCGTGCTCTGGGACATCTACGGGCGTCTCGGGGTGCCCGAGGTGAGCCTCCGGATCGGGAGCATGGGGGACCCGGAGAGCCGCGGGCCCTACCGCGATGAGCTCGTCGACTACCTCCGCGGCCACGAGGGCGAGCTCACCGCCGAGGAGCGCGAGCGCCTGCGCGACAACCCGCTGCGGCTGTTCGACTCGAAGGACCCGCGCGTGCAGGGGGTGATGGCAGAGGCGCCGAAGCTCCTCGACCGGCTCGGGCCCGCGGCCGAGGCCCACCACGCCCGGGTGCGCGCCGCGCTCGACGTGCTCGGCATCGACTACGAGGAGGACCCGACGCTCGTCCGGGGCTTCGACTACTACACGCGCACGGTCTTCGAGTTCACCTGCGGGCTGCTCGGGGCGCAGTCGGCCGTCGGCGGCGGCGGGCGCTACGACCGGCTGGTCGAGGAGCTGGGCGGGCCGCCCACGCCGGGCATCGGCTTCGGCGCGGGCGTCGAGCGCATCCAGCTCGCGCTCGAGGCGGGCGGGGTCGCGCCGCCCGTGGCGGCCCTCGACTGCTACTTGGCCGTGCCGGACGAGGAGCTCAAGCTCGAGCTCCTGCCGCTGCTCCACGAGCTCCGCGACCGGGGCCTCAGCTGCGAGAGCGACCTGCGCGGGCGGAGCCTGAAGGCGATGCTCCGGCACGCGGCGGGCCTCGGCGCACGCCACACCGTGATCGTCGGCCCGCGGGAGCACCGTGAGGGGCAGGCCACGGTCCGGGACATGGAGAGCGGCGAGCAGCGTACGGTGCCGCTCGAGGCGGCGAGCCTGGCCGAGGCGCTCGCGTGATCGGCGCCTCCCGCTACCGCACCGAGACCTGCCTGGGGGCGGCCGGGGCGGAGGGCCGGGAGGTGCGCCTGGCTGGCTGGGTGCACCGGCGCCGCGACCACGGGGGGCTCGTCTTCGTCGACCTGCGCGATCGCAGCGGCCTGGTGCAGCTGGTGTTCCACCCCGAGGAGGCGCCGGAGGCCCACGCCGCGGCCGGCCGCCTGCACAACGAGGACGTGGTCTCGGTGGCCGGGCAGGTGGTGCCGCGCAGCCCGGAGACCGTGAACCCGCGGCTTCCGACCGGCGGCGTCGAGGTGCGGGTCGCGACGCTCGAGCGCCTGTCGGCTGCCGACCCGCTGCCCTTCTCGGTCGAGGACGAGGCGCAGGAAGCCTCGGAGGAGCTCCGCCTGACCTACCGCTACCTCGACATGCGCCGGCCCCGGCGGCTCGGGGCGCTCGAGCTGCGGGCCCGCGTGACCCGAGCCGCCCGCGCGGTGCTCGACGGCGAGGGCTTCCTCGAGGTCGAGACGCCGATGCTCATCCGCTCGACGCCGGAGGGCGCCCGGGACTTCATCGTCCCCAGCCGCCTCCAGCGCGGCAACTTCTACGCCCTGCCCCAGAGCCCGCAGCTGTTCAAGCAGATCCTGATGGTGGGCGGCATCGAGCGCTACTACCAGATCGCCCGCTGCTTCCGGGACGAGGACCTGCGGGCCGACCGCCAGCCGGAGTTCAGCCAGATCGACATCGAGGCCTCGTTCGTCGAGCCGGAGGACGTCTTCGGCGTCACCGAGGCGATCATCGTCGCCGCCGCCGCCGAGGCCGCCGTCGCGCTGCCCGCGCCGTTCGCGCGCCTCGGCTTCTCGGAGGCGATGGCGCGCTTCGGCACGGATCGCCCGGACCTGCGCTACGAGCTCGAGATCGCCGACTGGACGCCGCAGGCGGCGGCCTCCGGCGCCGGCGTGTTCGAGCGGGTGGTGGGCGACGGCGGCGTCGTGCGCGCGCTCGTCGTCCCGGGGGCGGGCGAGGGCCGCTCGCGGAAGGAGCTCGACGAGCTGGTGCCCGAGGCGCAGGAGCTCGGCGCGAAAGGCCTCGTCTGGGCCGTCGTCGGGCCCGAGGACGAGGTGCGCTCGCCGATGGCGCGCTTCCTCCAGTCGCTCCCCGCCGACGTCGGCGCCGGGCCGGGCGACCTGGTCGCGATCGTCGCGGACGCGGAGGCCCGCGCGCAGCCGCTCCTCGGCGCCCTGCGCGTGCGCTACGCCGAGCGCTACGGGCTGGTGCCCGACGGCGCCTGGGCACCGCTCTGGGTGACGGACTTCCCGCTGGTCGAGTGGAACGCCGACGAGCGGCGCTGGGACCCGAGCCACCATCCATTCACCGCGCCGCGGCCGGAGGACATCCCGCTCATCACGACCGACCCGGGCCTGGTCGTCGCGCAGGCCTACGACGTCGTCCTGAACGGCAGCGAGATCGGCGGCGGCAGCATCCGAATCCACGATCGCGACGTGCAGGAGGCTGTGTTCGCGCTGATCGGCCTCGGCACCGAGGAGGCCGAGGCCAAGTTCGGCTTCCTGCTCGAGGCCCTCCGCCTGGGTGCCCCGCCGCACGGCGGTATCGCGCTCGGGCTCGACCGGCTGGTGATGCTGCTCGCCGGCGAGCGCTCGATCCGCGACGTGATCGCGTTCCCGAAGACAGCAACCGGCGCCGACCCGCTCTCGGGCGCCCCCTCCGAGGTGGACACGGCGCAGCTGCGCGAGCTCGGCGTGTCCGTCCTCGCTCCGCCGCCGGGCGAGACACGCGCCTCGTAGGCCGGCCGTGATCGAGCCGGCGACGCGGGCGTGGCTGGACCAGCTCGCCGCCGAGTCCGCAGGCTCGCCGCCGATCTACGAGCTCTCGCCGCCGGCGGCGCGAGAGGTCCTCCGGTCCATCCAGGCGAGCGTTCCCGTCGAGCTGCCGCCCGCCGACATCGACGACCGCGTCATCCCCGGCGGCCCGAGCGGCGCGGTGGAGATCCGCGTCGTCAGGCCCAGGCGCGCGGCCGGTGCCCTGCCGATTCTCCTCCACTGCCACGGCGGCGGATGGGTGCTCGGCGACAGGGACACGAACGAGCGCCTCGATCGGGAGCTCGCGAACGCCGCCGGGGCGGTGGTGGTGCTCGTCGCCTACACCCCCGCGCCCGAGACGCGCTATCCGCTTCAGAACGAGCAGGCCTACGCCGCACTCGAATGGGCGGT
>DATFWK010000178.1:0-15680 GCA_035259345.1 Miltoncostaeaceae bacterium
CGCCCGAGGACGTGGTGGACTTCGCCGCCCGCCACGCCTACTGGACCTGGGACTGGGACCCCGAGCGCGAGGGCGACCTGGCCGGGCAGGTCCGGTTCGAGCGCGAGTGGGGCGCGCTGCGCGCCCACGCCCAGAGCCGCGGCGTCCGCCTGCTGGGCGACATGCCGCTCTACGTCGGTCCGGCGTCGGCGGACGTCGCCGCCCGGCCGTGGCTCTTCGCCGAGGGCGAGGTCGCCGGGGCGCCGCCGGACTTCTTCAGCGACGACGGCCAGCTCTGGGGCAGCCCGCTCTACGACTGGGCGGCGATGCGGCGCGAGGGGTTCCGCTGGTGGATCGAGCGGGTGCGCCGCACGCTCGAGCTGGTGGACGCCGTCCGGATCGACCACTTCCGCGGGCTGGTGGCCGGCTGGGCCGTCGACGCCGCAGCCACGACGGCCCGCGACGGGCACTGGCGCCGCGCCCCCGGGCGGGCGATGCTCGACGCGGTGCACGCGGAGCTCGGCGAGGCCCCCTTGCTCGCCGAGGACCTCGGCGTCATCACGCCCGCCGTGGAGCGCCTGCGCACTGAGACGGGGCTTCCCGGCATGGTCGTCGCCCAGTGGGAGCTCGAGAAGGGGCCGGTTCAGCGCTCGCGCCTGTGGCACCAGGAGGACCGCGTCGCCTACTCCGGCACCCACGACAACGCGACGGCGCGGGAATGGTGGGACTCGGCCTCCGAGCGGCAGCGGCGCAACCTCGCGAGCTCCCTGGCCGCGGCCGGCATCGACGGCTCGCCCGGCCGCGAGCCGCACTGGGACTTCGCGCGCCTGGCCCATTCGGCGGAGGCCCGCGTCGCGATCGTCCCGGCGCAGGACGTCCTCGGGCTGGGCGCCGATGCGCGCATGAACACGCCCGGCACCGTCACGGGCAACTGGCGCTGGCGGCTCAGGCGCGGGCAGCTCACCGCGAAGCACGCCGCGCGGCTGCGCGAGGTGACCGAGGCCTCGGGCCGCGCCGGCTAGCCGATCGTGCGCCGGCGGGTGCGCGGCTCGGGGGCGTCGGCCAGCTCGGGCGCATGCGGGCCGGAGGTGGCGATGCGGGCTCCGTAGCGCCGCGCCAGCGGCACGGCGCTGACGCCGTGGGCGACGATCGACAGCAGGATCGTCCAGGTGGCGACGCGCACGATCATGCCCGCCGGCTGCGACGCCTCGAGGCCGTCGTACGCCAGGAGCGCGAAGACGACCGAGGCGAGCCCGCGCGGGCCGAACCAGCCGACGAACAGCACGGTCTCCCGCCGCAGGCCGACCCCGGCCAGCGAGAGCGCGACCGGAATCATGCGGATAACGGTCAGGGACAGGACCGCGTATCCCACGACCCGGAGGTCGAAGCCCTTGGCCAGCACCGGTGCCGCGAGCACAGCGCCGAACACGGTCCAGACCGCGAGCGTTAGGACGAACCCGGCCGACTCGGCGAGCTCGGAGCGCTCGACCATGCGCCCGCGGGTCGCGGCGGCGAGGGCGAGGCCGCCCAGGAACGCCGCCAGGAAGCCGTTCCCCTCCGCCCAGAGCGCCCCGAAGTACGCCGCCGCCGCCAGCGCGACCACCGCCACCTGCTCGGAGAGCGCGGTCGTCGCACGGCGCGCCCGGGCGGCCATGAGTAGGAGGCCCCCGGCGGCCCCGACGAGGATGCCCAACCCGACGCCGACGACGATCTCCCGCGCCGTGTGGCGCAGCCAGTGCGTCCCGGCGAACCCCTCCTCGGAGGCGAGCAGCGCGATGAAGAGCGTCACGAGCGGCGTGGCGATGCCGTCGTTGAGCCCGCTCTCCACGTTCAGCCAGCGGCGCACGCGGACCGGCACCGAGCGGTCCGTGAACACGGCCATCCCGAGGGCGGCGTCCGTGGGCGCGAGCAGCGCGGCGACGAGCGCGGCCCAGGCCCAGCCCTCGCCGCCGAAGAGGAGGGCCGCGATCAGGGTGCCGAGGCCCACGGTCAGCGGGAGGCCGACGAGGAGCAGCCGCGCGTCGATCCCCCGGTCCCGCGCGGCGCTCCGCGGGTCGATCGTGGAGGCGTCGGCGAAGAGCAGCAGCGCCAGCGTGACCTCGGCGAGGACCTTCACGGTCTCCGACGAGGGGTGGATCGAGAGCAGGTCGAGGACCTCGGGGCCGGCCACGATGCCCGTGAGCGTGAAGACCATCGCAGGCGTGATCGACAGGCGATCGAGCCGCCGCGCGAACGCCGAGTAGACGACGATGGCCGCCGCGACGACGGCGAGACCGCCGCTCAGAGGGCGAGGCCCCTGGCCGGCCGCATCAGCGTGCGCACGCCGCGGACGCTACCGGCGCCGTCCCCGGAGCCAGGCCGGCCCGGCCGCGGGTAGGCTGGCCGCGTGGCGCACCAGCTCGCCCAGGTCAACGTCGCCCGCCTGCGCCACCCGCTCTCCGCGCCGGAGACGGCCGCGTTCGTGGCCGGGCTCGCGCCCGTCAACGCCCTCGCCGATGCGGCGCCGGGGTTCGTCTGGCGCCTCCAGGACGACTCCGGCGACGCCACGAGCATCAGGGTGGACGGCGATCCCCTGCTGATCGTCAACCTGAGCGTCTGGGAGTCGATCGAGGCCCTCTGGGCGTTCGTGCACTCCGACGGGCACCTGCCGTACCTGCGCCGGAGGAGGGAGTGGTTCACGCGGATGGCCGGCCGCTCCCTCGCCTGCTGGTGGGTCCCGGCCGGTCATCGCCCGGCGACCGGCGAGGCTTTGGCGCGGATCGCCCGGGTCGAGGCCGAGGGGCCGGGGCCGGAGGCGTTCGACCTGCAGCGGCCATACGACCCCGACGGGGACCCCCTGCCGCCGGCCGCGGCCGCGCTCAGATCCCGATCGAGTCCTTCACCCCGCTGACCTCGGCGCCGAGCTCGGAGACCACGGCCTTCGCGTCGCCGAACACCATCAGGGTCTTGGGGTCGTAGAAGAGCTCGTTCTCGATGCCCGCGAAGCCGGCGCGCATGCTGCGCTTGACCACCATCACGCACTGCGCCTTGTCCACCTCGAGGATCGGCATGCCGTAGATCGGGCTCCCGCGGTTGTGCCGCGCGGCCGGGTTCACCACGTCGTTCGCGCCGAGCACGAGCACGACGTCGGTCTGGGGGAAGTCCGGGTTGATCTCGTCCATGTCGAGCAGCTGGTCGTAGGGCACGTTGGCCTCCGCGAGCAGCACGTTCATGTGGCCCGGCATGCGCCCGGCGACCGGGTGGATCGCGAACTTCACGTCCACCCCCTCGCGCGCCAGGGCGTCGGCCAGCTCCCGCACCTTGTGCTGGGCCTGGGCGACGGCCATGCCGTAGCCCGGCACGATCACGACGTTGCGCGCCAGCTTCAGGAGCTCCGCGGCCTCGTCCGTGGACGCCGAGCGCACGTTGCCGGCCTCCACGCCCTCGTCCGGCTCTTGGAGCTGCCCGAATGCGCCGAACAGGACGTTCCGGAACGAGCGGTTCATGGCGCGGCACATGATGATCGAGAGGATGAGGCCCGACGTGCCGTCGAGCGCGCCGGCGACGATCAGCAGCTTGTTGTCGAGCACGAAGCCGAGCGCGGCTCCCGAGAGGCCCGCGTAGCTGTTCAGGAGCGCGATGACCGTCGGCATGTCGGCGCCGCCGATCGGGACGATCAGCAGCACGCCGAAGGCCAGGGCGAGCACGATCAGCACAGGGATCAGGGCCGCCGAGCCGGGCGTGAAGATCAGCGCGATGATGATCGCGCAGGCCGCCCCGAAGATCGCGAAGTTGATCGCGTTCTGCGCGGGATAGGTGATCGGCCGCTGCGGCAGCAGCTCCTGCAGCTTGCCGGCCGCCATCAGGCTCCCGGTGAAGACCAGGAACCCGAGCAGGATCTCTGCGCCGAGCACGCCCATCGTGAACTTCCCGATGGCCGGCTGCGTGAGGTAGTACTCGGTGGTGCCGACCAGCGCGGCGGCGAGGGCGCCGAACGCGTGCGAGAGCGCGATGCGCTGCGGCATCGCGGTCATCGGCACCAGGAGGCCCAGCGGAACGCCGATCGCCGCCCCGATGAACAGCGCCGCGGCGATGTACGCGTAACCGGTCCCGGTGATGCCCGGCGTGGCCAGCGTCGCCGCGATCGCCAGACCGAAGCCGATCTCGCCGGCGAGGAGCCCTCGGCGGGCGGTTGGCGGCGAGGACATCCACTTGAGCGAGAGCACGAACCCGATCGCCGCGACCAGGTAGACGAGCTCGATGACGTGCTGCCTCACGGGCGCCCGTCCCGCCGGCCGTTCACGGCGCCGGGATCCGGCCGGCGCCGGAACATCCGCAGCATCTTGTCCGTGATCAGGAAGCCGCCGACCACGTTGATCGTCGAGCAGACGACCGCGATGAACCCGAGGATCGTCGCGTACGTGCTCTCCTGCCTGCCGAGGATGACGATCGAGCCGACCAGCGCGATCGCCGACAGCGCGTTGGTCAGCGCCATCAGCGGCGTGTGCAGGAGCTTCGGCACCCGCCGGATCACCTCGAGGCCGAGCAGCCCGGCCAGGGCGAAGATGAAGAGGCTCGTGATGATGGTCTCGGTGCTCACCGCGGCGCCTCCGCATGCGGGGCCTGGGCCTCCTCGGGCTCCGGCGGACGGGGCTCCCCGAGCGCCTCGCGCACGCGGGGGTGCACCACCGAGCCGCCCGAGGTGACCATGGTCTCGCGGACGATGTCGTCGTCCTCAGGCGGCACGAGGCGGCCGTCATCCACGAGCAGCTGGATGAAGTTGGCCAGGTTCTTCCCGTAGAGCTGGCTCGCGTGATGCGGGATCGTCGCGGCGAGGTCGCCCGCGCCGACGATGCGCACCCCGCCGACCTCGACCGTCTCGTCGGGTCGCGAGAGCTCGCAGTTGCCGCCCTGGGAGGCGGCGAGGTCGACGATCACCGACCCCGGCGCCATGCCCGCCACCATGTCCACCGTGACGAGCACCGGCGCCCGGGCGCCCTGCACCTGCGCGGTGGTGATCACCACGTCGCTCGAGGCCACCACGCGGGTCATGAGCTCGCGCTGGCGGCGGAGCGTCTCCTCGGTCATCCTCGCCGCGTAGGCCCCGGAGCCGCTCCCCTCCTGCCCGGTCTCGAGCTCGATCTCGACGAAGCGGGCGCCGAGGCTCTGGACCTCCTCCTTCACGGCCGGCCGGACGTCGTATGCCTCGACGACCGCCCCGAGCCGCCGCGCCGCCGCGATGGCGGCCAGGCCGGCGACCCCGGCACCGACGACGAACACCCGCGCCGGGGCGAGCGTGCCGGCGGCGGTCGTCATCATCGGGAACATCTTGGGCAGGGCGTCGGCGGCGATGAGGACGGCCTTGTACCCGGCGACGCTCGCCTGGGACGAGAGCACGTCCATCGGCTGGGCCCGCGTCGTGCGCGGCAGGAGCTCGAGCGAGAAGAGCGTCGCCCCGGTCGCCGCGACCGCGGCGGCGAGGTCGGGCGCGGCGAGGGGCGCGGCCATGCCGACCACGATCTGCCCGGCGCTGAGGCGCTCCAGGTCCGGGCTGGCCGGATCGCCGGCGGCGACCCGCACCATGGCGACCACGTCGGCCGCGAGCGCGTCCTGGCGACTTCCGAGCGTGGCACCGCGCTCGGCGTAGGCCGAGTCGGGATAGCCGGCCTCGAGGCCTGCGCCCGCCTCCACGACCGGCGCCAGGCCGAGCTTGTCGAGCGACCCGACCGCGGCCGGCGTCAGGGCGACCCGCCGCTCGCCGTGCCTGCGCTCGGCGGGGACCCCGACTGACGGCCGTCGTACCGGGTCGGGCTGCTCCTCCGGCGCGCCGGGCGCGCTCACCGAGGCTGCGCTCCTCGCCGCGGAGATCGGCTTCGTGGAGAAGGACCGGCGCGCACTGCCCACCCCCCGATGGGTCTGCTGCGGTGGGCGCGGTTTCTACAAGACGCGCAAAGGCCCGTCAACGGCCGGGCGGCCGGTGGGTCAGGCCGCGCTGGCCCGCCAGCGCCGGCGCCGGCGCAGCCGCGGCAGGCGGCCCGGGACCGACTCCAGCTCCTCCTCGTCCGCCTCGGCGGCGGCCGGCAGCGGCAGGACGGCGCGGGCCAGCGTGCCGCCCTCCGGCCGGCGGGTGACCTCGAACGTGCCCCCCACGGCCTCGACCCGCTCGGCGCACGAGGCGAGGCCGAGGTGGCCCTGCGCAAGCGACTCCGGCCGGTCCACCGGCGAGATGCCGACGCCGTCGTCGGCGACCGCGAGCTCCACGCCGCCGTCCACGGCGTGCAGCGAGATGCCGACGGTGTGGGCGGATGCGTGCTTGACCGTGTTCTGGAGGAGCTCGCGGGCCAGCGCCAGGATCAGCTGGTCGTGCGGGCCGGCCGCGTCCTCGTCGACGTCCACCTGGAGCTCGAACCCGCCGCGGGCCGCCGCCCGGTCGCCGACGGCGCGCAGCGCCGCCCGCAGGCCGACGCTCTCGAGCTGGTGCGGGTGGAGGTCGAAGATCGCCGAGCGCAGGCTGGCGACCGACTCCTCGACGGCGGTCTCGGCGCGGTCGAGGTACTCCATCCGCCCGCGCCGCGCGGACTTCAGGTCCTGGCGCGCGGACAGCAGGTTCTGGATCACGTCGTCGTGGAGCGCATACGCCAGGTCCCGCCGTGCCGCCTGCTCGGCCGCGAGGCCCTGGGTCACCAGCACGCCGCGGCTCGCGGCGAGCTCGGCGATCCGGTCCCGGCGGCGGGTCAGGATGATCGACATGGCCACGGCCAACGCGCATTGCCACGCGAGCTCGACGGTGTGCGAGCCCAGCCGCCATGTCGAGTCGCCGTCGAAGCCGGGATGCAGGATCGAGAGGCCGACGTAGGCGACCAGGCACCAGACCGCGAGCAGCCCGGTATGGCGCGGGCGGGCCACGAACGCCGCGACCAGCGGCAGGATCGGCAGGGTGTAGCGCGCGTCGGCGTCCGCCCCGCCGGCCTGATAGGTCAGGAGGGTCAGGAACATCAGGTCGAAGATCGCGAACGGCCAGAGCGTCACGGTGCCCCGCGACCGGATGGCCACGATCAGGGCCCCGATGGCATAGAAGGCCGCCAGGGCGAAGACGAGGTCGAAGCCCTCCCACTCCAGCCGGGTCTCCTCGTGCAGGTGCTCGGCCAGGAAGACCGGCAGCACGATCAGGCGCAGGACGGCGAGCGAGAGCGCGACCCGGTCGCGACCGCCGCCGGTCGGGCGGTCGGCCGGCCCGGCAAGCGCCGGAATCCTCACGACAGCAGGCCCAGCCGCATAGCCTTGGCCACCATGGCCGCCCGGTCGGCGACCTCGAGCTTGTCGTAGATGCTCTGGAGGTGGCTCTTCACGGTGGTCGCCGCGATGCCGAGCTGCTCCGCGATGCGGGGAGCGGAGTAGCCCTCCGCGGTCAGCGTGAGCACCTCCCGCTCCCGGTCGGTCAGGAGCGGCCGGTGCCCGTCGCGGCGGTGGCTCGCCTCCCGGATGAACCCGGACTGGAGCTCCGGCGAGACCACGGTCTCCCCCTTGGCGGCCGCGACGATCCCGTCGCAGATGTCCTCCCGGTCCGCGTCCTTCGAGAGGAAGCCCGCGGCGCCGGCGCCGATCGCGTCGAACACGAGGGCGGCGTCGTCGAAGGCGGACAGGAGGACGATGCGCGGCCGAACCCGTCCCTCGGAGAGCTCGGCGAGGACGCCGGTGCCCTGCAGGCCGGGCATCCTGACGTCGAGCAGGGCGACATCGGGCTTGGTGCGGCGGATGGCGTCGAGCGCCTGGTGGCCGTCGGCGGCCTCCGCGACCAGCCGCAGGTCCTCACGGGCCCTGATGGCCTGGACCAGGCCGTCGCGGTAGACGGGGTGGTCGTCGGCGACGACCACGGTGATTGGACGCGTACGTGCGCTCATTCTGCCGTTCTAATCGGCGGCGGATGCTCAACCTAGAGGGTAATTGGTGGAGCTTCGGTTCGCGAATGCGCATGGGCGCGCCCTCCCCGGCGGACACCGCGCGGCACGGTCGCCCTCCGCCGGTCGTCCCGTCCGGCCCGCTCGCTGTCGGTCCCCCGGTGGAGTAGCTTGGCCCACGATCGGGAAAGCCTGCACGAGCGAGTCGTCGCAGCGCATCGGCGGCGCTCGGGGTCGGAAGGTTCGGTGATGGCTGACAGACACGACGAGAACACCGGGGGCGTGCTTCCCCTCCGGATCGCCCCCGACGTCCTGTCCAGCAGCCTCCGCGCGCTGCGCGACGCGGACCTCGGCGCGCAGCCGGTCGAGGACGCGGTCGTCGCGGCGGTCGCCGGAGCGCAGCGTGTCTTCGCGGTCACGGGAGCGGGCCTGATGCTGCTCGACGACGAGAGCATCCTTCGGTACGCCGCGTCGACCGATCCGAGCGCCCAGTCGCTCGAGCACGCCCAGGAGGTGGCCGGGCAGGGACCGTGCGTCGACGCCTTCGTCCTCGACCGGCCGGCGGTCACGGCCGACCTCATGCGTGACGAGCGCTGGCCGCGCCTGGCCGAGGCGCTCCAGGAGGAGGACGGCGAGCGCGCCGTGCTGGGGCTTCCCACCCACGTGGGCGGCATCACGGTGGGCTCCCTCAACGTCTTCGCCGACCTGCGCCACGAGTGGGACGAGAGCGAGCTGATGGCGCTCGCGGCCTACAACGAGCTGCTGGAGGGCGTCCTCTCGACGGCGGTCATCGCGCACCGCGGCGAGGCGATCGCCCAGCAGCTGCAGCACGCGCTGGACGGGCGGGTGGCGATCGAGCGCGCGATCGGGGTGCTCATGGGCCGGGACGGGCTGAGCGCGGTCGAGGCCTTCGGCGCGCTGCGGGCCGACGCCCGCAGCCGCGGCCACCGGGTCGCCGACGTCGCGGTGGAGCTGCTCGGCGAGGACGCCT
Source organism: Miltoncostaeaceae bacterium (assembly GCA_035259345.1). GTDB lineage: Bacteria > Actinomycetota > Thermoleophilia > Miltoncostaeales > Miltoncostaeaceae > DATFWK01. The sequence continues at coordinate 8,848 of DATFWK010000178.1, forward strand.
GAGGCGTCAGCCCGCCTCGCGCCGGCGCTCCTCCTCCTCGGCGCGGTCCACCATCACCGCCCGCCGCAGCGGCAGCCCGAACCAGGCGGCGAAGAAGACCAGGCCGGTCGCGGCGGTGACCAGCGCTGCGGGGAGGGAGCCGAAGATGAAGTCCGAGATCAGGAGCACGGCCCCGGTCATCGCGCAGGCGAGCAGCGCGATGCCGCCGATCGCGAGGCGGTTCGCGAGCCAGATGAGGTACGGCCGGTCGCGCTGGTGGAAGCGGATTCGGTGGAACGCCGAGGGGGCGATCAGGAGCACGGTCGCGAGCGCGGTGGCCATGAGCGTCCCGAAGTAGACGTCCCGCTGGAAGGTCGTCAGGCCGCCGAACCTGGCCGTGAACGGCACCGTCAGCAGGAAGGCAAAGAGCACCTGCACGCCGGGCAGCACGATCCGCAGCTCGTTGAGCAGCTCGATGAGCTGCCGGTCGAGCAGGTCGCGGGTGTCCGGCGGCTTGTCGAGCGGGCCCGGGGGCGGCTCCGGCAGCGGGCGCTGGTACCTGACCGTCACGGCGCAGCCTGACCGGGCTGTCCGGGCGGCTCGCCGTCGCGCCGACCGGCGGCGAGGCGGTCAGCGTCATCCGGGATCGACGCCGTGTACCCTCCTGCCCTGCTCAGCCCGGCCCGACGCTCCGGCGGAGCGTTTCGAGCGACCGCTGGATCAGCCTCGAGACGTGCATCTGCGAGATGCCGACGCGGGTCGCGATCTCGGACTGGGTGAGGCCCTCCTGGAAGCGGAGGAAGAGGATCCAGCGCTCACGCTCCGGCAGCTCCCGCAGGCGGCTGCCGAGCGCCGCCCGGCCCTCGGCCCAGCCGAAGCCATCGTCCGGCGCGCCGACGTCGATGGCGTCGTCCTCCTCCGGCCCGGCGGGGCGCGACAGGGAGAGGGGCTGATAGGCGCCGCCGGCGGCCATCGCGTCGAGCACCTCCTCCTCGGTGAGGTCCGCCTCGTCTGCGATCTCGCGCACCGAGGGCGCGCGCCGCAGGCGCCCGGTCAGCTCGTCCACCGCGCGGTTGACCCGCGCGTGGGCGTCCTGCACGCCGCGCGGGACGTGCACCATCCAGGTCTTGTCGCGGAAGTGGCGGCGGATCTCGCCCAGCACGGTCGGGGTCGCGAAGCTCGCGAGGTCCGTCCCGCGCGACGGGTCGAAGCGGTCGATCGCCTTGATGAGGCCGATCACGCCGACCTGGACGAGGTCCTCGAGCGGCTCGCCGCGGTTGGCGTAGCGGCGCGCGAGCGACCGCACCAGGGGAAGGTGATCGACGATCTGCTGTTCGCGATCAGGCTGCGGGCGAGGCGGGTCAGGCATGCGCCCCCGAATGGTCGAGCGGGCTCTGGCGCGAGCCGGCTCGCGGGTGGTCGCCGGACACATCGGGCCAGGATTCCCCGGTGGGCAGCGGTTTCAAACCCCGTCCCGAGGGTACTCCACCGGGCATCGCGGGGTTGCCAGGCGCCGAGCGCGACATTCTCGCGAGGCCGGTCCGCTACGATCGTCGCCGCCGCGCGATCGGCCCACCGACCGTGGACCCATGAGAATCGACTCCATGTGCATAGCTCCGGATTGTCGCCGAACCCCGCCGGCCCGTGCCGGAGCTGACCCGCCCGGCTGACCTCGCGCTCACCCTCCCCGCCAGGGCGGAGAGCGTGACCGTGGCCCGCCAGGCGCTCAGCGGCATCGCCGACGCGATGGGCTGGGACGGTACGTTCCTCGCCGACCTCAAGATCGCCGTCAGCGAGGCCTGCTCCAACGTCGTCATGCACGCCTACGAGGGCGGCGACGGCCCGATCGAGCTGACCGGCTGGGTCGAGGGAGACGCGATCACGTTCGTCGTGACGGACCGCGGCACGGGTATCAGCCCCCGCCTGCAGACGCGAGGAGCGGGCCTCGGGCTCGGCCTGCCCCTGATGGCGGCACTCGCCGACGAGGTCGAGGTCCGTAGCGCCCCCGGCGGCCCGACGGAGGTCCGCATGACCTTCCGCGCGCCGGAGCCGGGCGAGGCGTGAGCGGCGGGGGCGTCGTGCTGCGGGTCGCATCCGGGCCGATCGCGGACGCGGTGGTGCGGCGCGTGGTCGGGGCCGTCGGCGCCCAGGCCGAGCTCCCCATCGACCGCCTGCAGGACGCCGGGCTGGTGACCGACGCGATCCTCGACCACCTGGACCGCGACCACGTCGAGATGCGGATCGGCGCCGGTGACCTCGGGCTCGAGCTGGCAGTCGGGCCGCTGGCGGGCGGTGAGGCCGCGCGCATCATCGATCGCAGCCGCATGCCCGACCTGGGCTCCATCATCGAGCGGCTCGCCGACCGGGTCTGGGTCGAGCGCTCGGAACCGGACGAGTTCCTCTGCGTCGAGGTTCACCGGATCGCGCACGCCTGATTCCCCCGCATCCGCCGGTTTGGCAAGCGCTATGGGCGGGGAAGTCCCCAAAACATGAGCGATCGACCCTCCGAGCCCGCGGTCATCCGGCGCTGCCCGACGTGTGGAAAACGTCTGTCGCGCTACAACGCGGGACCGACCTGCTATGCCTGTGAGCCGGAGGGTGTGCACGATCCGCGCGCCGGCCGCCGGCCGCGCCGCCGACGCCTTCCACACGACGAGATCGTCGCGCTCTACCGCGAGATCGGCGACACGACGGCGGTCGCCGTCCGTCTCGCCCTGCCGCGCTCGTCCGTGTGGTATGCCGTGCAGCGTGCCAAGCAGGACGGACGACTCCCAAGCACCGAAGCCGCCTGACCGCTCCGGCGGCGAGGCCAAGGACGCGCCCGGCGAGGACGCGAACGACGACGCGCGGGTCGACGAGGCCGTCGAGGAGAGCTTTCCCGCCAGTGACCCGCCCTCCAGGGGCGCGCCCGGGCTCCCCTAGCCCGGCGCTCCCTCGGCGCCTGCGGCCGCCCGCGCCAGCGAGGCCGGGTCGGTCGCGTCGAGCTCGACGAAGCGCCGGCGCATGTCGATCAGCTCGAGCAGGCGGGTGACCGCGCTCGACGGGCGGAGCAGCGCGAGGGGCCGGCCCATGCCCTGGGTGACGCGCTCCACCTCGAGCAGCGCGCGCACGCCGCTCGAGTCGACGAACGAGACGCCGCTCAGGTCGAGGACCACCGGCTCGCCGCTCTCGCCCGAGAGGGCCTCGACCGCTCCGACGAGGCGCTCCGCGCTCGCGATGTCCAGCTCGCCCTCGACGACGAGGAGCGCCGCGCCCTCGGCCGGCGCAGCCTCCAGACGGAACGCAGGGGTGTCGTAGTCCTTCCCCGTCATGGCGGGCGGGACGGTAGCACGGCGACTCAGCTGCGACGGCCGCCCGGCCACGCGGCCCGGCGGCCGTCGTCGCTCATCCGTAGCTCGGTGTGGTGGACTCCGCGGGCGTGCCCGAGTTGGTCTGCGTCTCCGGGGCGTTCTGGGCCGGGCGGCGCGAGCTGCGCACGCGCCAGGCGGCGATCCCGCCGAACAGCACGCCCAGGATGGCGAGCCACAGGGTCACGTTCCTGCGCCGGCGCTGGCTGGCGGCCACGGCGCTGTCGACGACCTCTGTCGCCGAGCGCACCGCGGCGGCGATCTGGCGCTGGAGATCCTCCTCACGGGCGAGCCGGCCGACGACATCCTGGATGTTCGACCCTGAGACGTCCTGGTACACCCGCCGTCCGCGGACGAAGGCGTCCTGCGTCGCGGAGCGGACGCGCTCGTCGCGCGCGATCCGCTTGGCGATCGGGACGGCGACGGCGGTCAGGGCGACGATTCGGTCGATGTCCTGGGAGATGTCGCGCTTCAGCAAGTCTCGTGCCTCCATGTCCGTGCCTCCTCTGGTTGCCCACGGCGGTGGGGGCCGAGTCCCACCGGCCGGAACGCTAGTCCGTCGGGCGGGATGGTGTCGAGTTCCCGTTTCCACACCGGACGTGAGGCGTTTGTAAAGGGTCGTTTGGCGCTTCTGGGCCTTGGGCAAGAGAGCGAGCCGACACGACTGGAGGCAACCGATGACCCTGACGCGACATCGACTCACGCTCACTTCCGCCGCGCTCGCCGGCGCCGCGCTCTTCCCGGCGTTCGCCGCGGCGGTCCCGAATGACGCCGACCGCGCACGCCAGACGGCCACCAGTGCCGATTCCGAGTTGCGGGCGGCGGACCTGCGCCTCGGGGTGGCGATCACCGCCAAGGCGCTGAACGCGCGCACGCGCGCGCTCACCGTCTCACGCACGCGCGGCAACCTGGCCACCTTCCAGCGGCTCGAGGGCTCGACGATCCGCTCGATCGACGCGGCCCTCGCGGGCTCCAACGTCGCAACGGCCCAGCGGACCCCGCTGCTGAACGCGCGCCTGCTGGCGGTCGCGGCGTCCCGCAGGATCGTCGTGGTGATGGGCCGGACGGGCGTGCGGCAGTACAGCCGCGGCAAGGTGACCGTCGCGAGCCTGCGCAAGGGGTTCGTGCAGCTTCGGATCGCCCGCCGCCAGTGGTTCTCCGCGCGCGGCCAGCTCGCGGCGGCGGTGCGCCCGGTGGTGCTCCGCACCTTCGTGCTCACGGTGCCGAACCAGCCGTTCTCGTTCCTGCCGGCGACCCTCCCGCAGGCCCGCGGCGTCGCGCGCGTCTCGGACCTCGGCGGCGTGGACCGGCTGGACCTGGCCGTGAGCGGCCTTCCGGCCAACCAGCGCTACACGATCTTCCTGACCCAGAACGGTCTTCCCCCGTTCGGGCGCACGCGCCACCTGGCCGACGTGAGCACCGGCCCGACCGGTGACGGCCACCTGCGCGTCGATGCGAAGCTCATCGACGCCTTCGCGCTGGGCAACACCCGGGTGAACCTCGAAAACCTCGTCCTCTGGTTCGCCGACCCTGCCGGTGACAACGGCCTGTTCACCGGCGCCAACAGGGTCGACCCGGACCGGAACGGCGACCCGGGCACCACGACCGGGTTCGACGCGGACGGCTCCGCGGGCGTCGCCGTACTCACCAGCGGCCCCGCCCCGCAGCTCGTCCACTGAGGACCCTGCCGACCGGCCGGCCGGCGCCGCTCCGCCGGCCGGCCGGCAGCGGCCGGCTCGCAGGAATGAAAAATCTGCTTCCGGGTACATGCCACTCGGCGTTCCGTCGTCATCCGTGGGAAGGGAGGAAGACGTGCCGGAGCTGGTGATCGAACCGACGTGGGATGGTGCAGGGCAGGCCCGCCTGCGGATCGCAGGCGACCTCGATCTCGCCGCCGCGCGGGAGGTCGGGGCGGCGCTCTCGCTGCTCGAGGCGAACGATCCGGCGGAGCTGACGCTCGACCTCCGGGACGTCGAGTTCATCGACTCGGTCGGCCTCAGGGTGATCATGGAGGCCGAGCAGCGCAGGCGCAGGAGCGACCGGGAGCTGGCCGTCGTCGCCCGGGAGGACGGGCCGGTCGGCCGGCTGCTCTCCCTCACGCTCCTGACGCAGCGGGTGCGGATGGTCGAACGACTTGAGGAGCTGCACGCCGCCGGCACCGGCGCGCCGGGTGGCTGAGTCGCGGTCCCCCGGCCGGTGGGAGCCCGGTCGGGGGCCGTGTTCACCGTCGCGGGTCGCGCGGCCCGACGCGCGCTTCCACCCGCCCGTCCTCCCGCTCGGCGAGCAGAAGGCCGGCGATCACCCCGGCGGCGATCGTGACCGCGATCCCGAGCCCGATCGCGAGGCCGGCACCACCGCCGGCGAGAAGCACGACGGCCGCTGCCAGGCCGCCGGCAAACGCGCCCACGACGTGAGCGCTGACGAGCCCGCGGGTCCCGAGACGCCGCCTGCTGCTCGGATCCCGGTGCGGCGTAGCGCCCTGAGCGCGCATGGCGGTCTCCTGCTCCCTGACGACCCGCCGGACGGTCTCGCCGCGGGACTCCCCGGTCGGCACCCGCTCGCGCTCGGCCATGATCCCTCCCGGTCGCTGCTCGGAATGCGGTCCTTCGTACCCTCGCGGCGGCGGGGGGACACATCCACCGGGGCCGATCCCGACGGAGGAGCCGGGAACGGACAACCGGGCAGCGGCGTTTCCTACCAGGCGCGCGGTATCGTGGCTCGCCCGACGGACCGGATGAGCGCCCCGCCCCCATTCCCTCGCGCCCGTGCCGCGCTCGCCGCGGTCGCGGCCCTCATCGGCGCGCTGGCGCTCGTCGGCTGGATCGCGGACGTCCCCGGCCTGCGGAGCTTCGGCGCCGCGGTCGACATCAAGGCGAACGGCGCGATTTGCATGCTGCTCCTGGCGGGCGCCGCGCTGCCGGTCGCGAGCCGCGGGGCAAGATGGGCCGCGGGTGCCGCGGCCGCCATAGCGGGCGGCCTCGCTCTCGCCGTGCTCGTGGAGTACGTCGCCGACGCCAATCTCGGCATCGACCAGCTCCTGTTCGACGACACGGCCGCCTCGCACGACCCGGGGCGGATCTCGGCGCCCGGGGCGGTCGCCTTCGCCCTGCTCGCGATCGCCCTCGTCCTGGTGGCCGCACGCCGCGGGTGGGTCGTGAGCCAGGCGGCCGCGGTGGGCACCTGGGCGGTTGCGGTCGCGAGCCTCGTCGGCGAGGCGTACGGGTCGGACGGCTTCCTCGGCATCGGCACCACGAACGCGATGCCCCCGCATCAGGCGGCCGCCGTCATCGCGCTCGCGGCGTCCGTCGTGCTCGCCGAGCCGGACCGCGGCATCGTCGGCCTCGCGCGGGCGTCCGGCCCCGGGGGACGGGTCGTCCGCTACCTGGTCCCGGCCAGCATCGTCGTGCCCTTCGTCGTCGGCCTCGTGCTGGACCGGGGCGTCACGCTGGACCGGCCGGTCGAGAACGCGATCTTCACGCTCACGGCGATCGTGCTGGCGGTCACCTT
>DATFWK010000179.1:0-8703 GCA_035259345.1 Miltoncostaeaceae bacterium
GAAGCCCTAGCCGCCGGCCACGGCCGGCAGGATCGTGACCTCCTGGCCCGGGGTCACCTCCGTCTCGACGCCCTCCGCGAAGCGGACGTCCTGCCCGGCGACGAAGACGTTGACGAACCTGCGCAGCGCCCCGTCCTGGAGCAGCCGGTCGCCGAGACCGCCGTAGCGGCCGTCCAGCTCGGTGATGATCTCCCGCACGGTGCCCGGCGAGCACTCGACGGTCGAGCTGTCGCCGACGAGCGGGCGCAGCTGCGTGGGGATGCGGACAGTGACGGACACGTGGGCTCCTTCGGTGGTGGGTCAGGCGACCAGGCTGGACTGTGCGAGCGCCGCCTCGAAGGCGGCGACGGTGGGCTCGATCTCGTGGCGGCGGACGCGGTCGGCGACCGCGTCGATGGTCTTGAGGCCGTCGCCGGTGACGACCAGGACGACCCGCTCGTCGGGGTCGATCGCCCCGGACTCGGCGAGCCGGGTGAGGACGGCCGTCGCGACGCCGCCGGCCGTCTCGGCGAAGATTCCCGTCGTCTCAGCGAGGAGGGCGATCCCGTCCACGATCGCCTCGTCGTCGACGGCCTCGATGGTGCCCCCGGTCGCCCGCGCCGTGTCGAGCGCATAGGGGCCGTCGGCCGGGTTCCCGATGGCGAGGCTCTTGGCGATGGTGTCCGGCCGCACCGGCGCGACGACGTCGTGGCCCGCGGCGAACGCGGCAGCGACCGGCGAGCACCCGAGCGCCTGCGCGCCGGTCATGACGGGCGGCCCGCCGGTGATCAGCCCCACCTCGGCCAGCTCCCGGAAGCCGCGGTGGATCTTGGTATAGAGCGAGCCTGAGGCGACCGGCACGACCATCCGGTCCGGCGCGCGGCGGCCGAGCTGCTCGGCCACCTCGTAGGCGATCGTCTTGGATCCCTCCGAGTAGTAGGGGCGGAGGTTCACGTTGACGAACCCCCAGGGCCGGTCGGCGGCGAGCTCGGCGCAGAGGCGGTTGACGTCGTCGTAGTTCCCCTCGATCGCGACGACCTCGGCGCCGCAGATGCCGGTCGCGATCACCTTCTGGTTCTCGAGGTCGGCCGGGATGAACACGTAGCTGTCGAAGCCGCCGGCCGCGGCGTGGGCCGACACGGCGTTCGCGAGGTTGCCGGTCGAGGCGCAGGCGACCGTCGTGATGCCCACCTCCCGCGCGCGGGCCAGCGCGACCGCCACCACCCGGTCCTTGAAGCTGTGGGTCGGGTTGGCGGTGTCGTTCTTGACCCAGAGCTCGGCGATGCCGAGGCGCTCGGCGAGGCGGGGCGCCGGGACGAGGGGCGTGAGCCCGACGGGCAGGCCGATCGGGGGCGGCGCGCAGGGCAGCAGGTCCCCGTAGCGCCAGAGCGTGGGCGGGCCGGCGGCGATCCGCTCCCACGAGAGCACCGCGCGGAGCCGGTCGAGGTCATAGGCGACCTCGAGGGGGCCGAAGCACTCCGGACACGAGTACTCGTTCTCGAGGCCGCCCTGCCAGCCGCACTCCCGGCAGCGGAGCCCTCGTGTCGCGCCCTCTCGTCCACTCACCCGTCCGCTCTCCTCGGTCCGTGCGGGCCCGGGAGGTTGGAAGGCTGGCGGGATGGGACGTCCCTGACCTTCGCATCTCCCAGGCATTCGCCTGTTGGAATTGGCACCTGGCGCGTCTGCGCTGGTTGCCGCGGCTTCACAGGGCCAGTCCCTCCACCGCTCTTGATGCGGGCGGCAGTCTCGCAGCGGCGCCTGACGGCGTCAACCCGGGCGCCCAAGGAAAGGCACCGAATTGTCACCAGATTAAACTGGACAAACAGGGACACCTTTGTGTACTTTGCGCCCCCACACGACCGCGGGGGCGCTGTGGGCACGATCTCCAAGCACGAGCGGATGAAGCTGGAGAAGGACGGGCTGGACGTCCGCGATGCGCTCTACCGCGCCGCGGCCGAGGGCTGGGAGACGCTCGACGACGACGACGTCGGACGCCTGAAGTGGTACGGCCTGTATCCGCACAACACGAAGGACGGGCACTTCATGCTGCGCGTGAAGGCCGTCCAGGGCGCGCTCACGGCCGACCAGGCCGAGACGCTCGGGTCGATCGCGGAGGACCACGGCCGCGGGGTCATCGACTGCACCACGCGCCAGGCGACGCAGATCCACTGGATCCGGCTCGAGGAGGTCCCCGGCATCTTCGAGCGGCTGGCGGCGGTCGGGCTCACCACCTCCGGCGCCTGCGGCGACATCACGCGGAACGTCGTCGGCTGCCCGCTCGCCGGCATCGGCCACCGCGAGGTGGTGGACGGCCGCGCCACCGCGCTCGCGATCCACGACCGGTTCCTCGACAACCGCGTCTACTCGAACCTCCCGCGCAAGTACAAGATCTCCGTCACCGGCTGCGCCGAGGACTGCGCGCGCGGGCTCATCAACGACCTCTCCCTCTCCGGCGCGGTGGGCGACGACGGCACGCCAGGCTTCAACGTCCGGGTCGGCGGCGGCCTCTCGAACGCGCCGCGCTTCGCGCGCTGGATCGACGTGTTCGTGACCCCCGACGAGGCGCCGGAGATCGTGGAGCACATCACGGCGATCTTCCGTGACTCGGACGATCTCAGGGAGCGGCGGGGCCGGGCGCGGCTCAAGTTCCTCGTCGACCGCATGGGGGCCGAGGGCTTCCGGGACGAGCTCGAGCGCCGTCTCGGCCGGCCGCTGGCGCGGGGCGCGGTGGCGGGCCTCGAGCCGCGCGGGGAGGACCATGTCGGCGTCACCGAGCAGCGCGACGGGCGCCACGTCGCCGTGGGCCTCTGCGTGCCGGTGGGGCGCCTGGCGGCCCGGCAGCTCGTCGAGCTCGCGGGCATCGCGCGCAGGTACGCGAGCCGCCCCGAGGTGCGCCTCACGCACCAGCAGAACGTGCTCCTGCCGTGGATCCCGGCCGAGCGCCTGGACGCGCTCCTGGACGAGCCTCTGATCCGCGAGCTGACCCCCGAGCCGACGCGCTTCATGCGCGGGCTGCAGACCTGCACCGGCAAGGAGTTCTGCGGCCTCGCCAAGGTCTTCACCAAGTCGCGCGCCGTCGAGATCGCCGCCTTCCTCGACGCCCACGTGCCGGCAGACCAGGCGGGCGAGGTGCGCGTCCACTTCGCGGGGTGCTCGTCGAGCTGCGCCCAGCACCAGATCGGCGACATCGGCATCGAGGGCACGCTGAAGCGCGTGGACGGGCAGATGATCGAGGCGATGGACGTCCGCATCGGCGGGCGCCTCGGCGCCGACCCGCGCTTCGGCGAGGTGGTGCTCGAGCGGATCCCGCACTGGGACCTGAACGGAGCGCTGCTCACGATCTTCGGGCTCTACGAGCAGCACCGCGGCGAGCACGAGACGTTCCGGGCGTTCGCGGGGCGCACGGAGCCGGAGTGGTGGAGCTCCCGGCTAGCGGAGGCGGCGGAGCTCGACGAGGAGCTCGACGCAGTCGCCTAGGTGCCAGCCCTTATCAATGACATAAAGACGCCTGATATGGTGCCGCCGTGAGCACCGCCCCCGCGACCAGCCCCGCGACGCTCCTCGGGGGGCGCGATCCGGAGGCGCTCGAGGCGCGGGAGCTGGTGGCCGCGCTCGCCGCCCGCTTCGGCGACCGGGTGGCGCTCGCCTGCTCCTTCCAGAAGGAGGAGTCGGTGCTGCTCGACATGCTGCTCGCGGCGTCGCCGGCCGCCCGGGTCTTCGCGCTCGACACGGACGTGCTCTTCCCGGAGACGTACGAGCACTGGCGCGAGGTCGAGGCGCGATACGGGATCCGCGTCGAGCGCTTCCACGGCCCGTCGCTCGCCGAGCAGGAGGCCTCCCACGGGCCGTCGCTCTGGGCGCGCGACCCGGACGCCTGCTGCGGGCTCCGCAAAATGGAGCCGCTCGGCCGCGCGCTCGCCGGGCTCGACTGCTGGATCACCGGCGTGCGCAGGGATCAGTCGCCGACCCGGGCCGGCGCGCCCAAGCTCGGGTGGGACGCCGCCCACGGCCTCTTCAAGGCCAGCCCGCTCGCGGACTGGACGGACGAGGACGTCTGGGCCTACGTGGACGAGCGGCGCCTGCCGGTCAACCCGCTGCACGAGCGCGGCTACGCCTCGATCGGCTGCACGCACTGCACGCTGCCCGGCGACGGGAGGGCCGGCCGCTGGGCCGGGAAGGGCAAGACCGAGTGCGGGCTGCACCTTGCCTGACATCGACCTCCTGATCGTCGTCTTCGGCCTGGGCGTCGGCTTCCTCGTCGGCACCACGGGGATGGGCGGCGGCTCGCTCATGACGCCGCTGCTCATCATCGTCTTCGGCATCAAGCCGGTGCTCGCGATCGGGACGGACCTCGCCTACGCGGCGGTCACCAAGACCGTCGGGGGCTGGCAGCACTTCCGGCAGGGGACCGTGGACCTGGGGATCGCACTCTGGCTCGGCGTGGGCAGCATCCCGGGGGCCCTGGTCGGCGTCTGGCTGCTCGGGCGGATCGAGGACGCGTACGGGTCCTCGTTCGACACGATCGTGCTCGTGATGGTCGCCGTGGCGCTCTTCGTGACGTCCGTCGCCGTGCTCGCTCGCGCGCTTTTCGTCCGGGACGTCGCGAGCCGCGAGCGCACGACGGTGACCCTCGACCGCCGCCACAAGGCCGCGGCGATCGGCATCGGCGTCGCCGTCGGCATCGTCCTCGGGGTCACCTCCGCCGGCAGCGGCGCCCTCATCGCGCTGGGGCTCATCCTCGTCTTCCGGCTGACCCCGCACCGGGTGGTCGGAACGGATGTCTTCCACGCGGCGATCCTGCTGTGGGTCGCCGGGGCGGCCCACTTCGCGAGCGGCAACGTGGACGTCGGCCTCGCGCTGAACATCCTGATCGGCTCGGTTCCCGGTGTCTGGATCGGCAGCAAGGTCGCCATGCGCCTGCCGGCCGGAGGCCTGCGGCCGGCGCTCGGCATCGTGCTCTTCGCCTCGGCGATGGGGCTGCTCTCCAAGGCGGGCGCTGACATCCCCCCTGCCGCCTTCGTGGCCGTGCCGCTCGCGCTCGTCGCCCTGGTCTGGCTCGTCCACGTGATCCGCCGTCCGCGGGTGCCGGCGGTGGAGGCCGCGTGACCACGCTCACGCACCTTGACGCGCTCGAGTCCGAGGCAGTCCACGTCATGCGGGAGGTGGCCGCCGAGCTCGAGCGGCCGGTGCTGCTGTTCTCCGGGGGCAAGGACTCCATCGTGCTCCTGCGCCTCGCCGAGAAGGCCTTCCGCCCGGGCGGCTTCCCGTTCCCTGTCATGCACGTGGACACGGGGCACAACTTCCCCGAGGTGCTGGCGTTCCGCGACCGGCGGGTCGCCGAGCTGGGCGAGCGGCTGATCGTGGCGTCGGTGCAGGAGTCCATCGACTGCGGGCGGGTGGTCGAGGAGACCGGCCCGCGGGCCTCGCGCAACCGACTGCAGACCACGACGCTCCTGGACGCCATCGAGGAGCACGGCTTCGACGCGGCCATCGGCGGGGCGCGCCGGGACGAGGAGCGCGCCCGCGCGAAGGAGCGGATCTTCTCCTTCCGCGACGACTTCGGCCAGTGGGAGCCGCGCGCCCAGCGGCCGGAGGTCTGGGACCTCTACAACGGGCGCATCCGCCGCGGCGAGCACGTGCGGGTGTTCCCCATCTCGAACTGGACCGAGCTGGACGTCTGGCAGTACATCGCACGCGAGGGGCTCGAGATCCCGCCGATCTACTTCGCGCACGAGCGCGAGGTCTTCGCCCGCGACGGGATGCTCTACGCGGCGAGCGAGCACGTCGAGCTCGCCGACGGCGAGGAGGCGTTCCTCGCGAGCGTCCGATACCGCACTGTCGGCGACATGACGTGCACCGGGGCGGTGCCGTCCGAGGCGCGCACGCTCACCGAGGTCGTGCACGAGATCGCCGCCTCCCGCGTGACCGAGCGGGGCCAGACCCGGGCCGACGACCGGTTCACCGAGGCCGCGATGGAGGACCGCAAGCGCATTGGCTACTTCTGAGCTCGGCGTGCAGGCGGACCCCCTCGACGGCACGAGCGAGCTCGTCCGGCTGGTCACCTGCGGCTCGGTGGACGACGGCAAGAGCACGCTGATCGGGCGCCTGCTCTACGACACCAAGCAGATCTTCGCGGACCAGCTCGAGCACGTGGAGGAGACCAGCCGCCGCCGCGGCGACGGCTACGTCAACCTCGCGCTGCTCACCGACGGCCTGCGGGCCGAGCGCGAGCAGGGCATCACCATCGACGTCGCCTACCGCGCGTTCACCACGCCGCGGCGGCGCTTCCAGCTGGCCGACGCCCCGGGGCACGTCCAGTACACGCGCAACATGGTGACCGGAGCGTCCACGGCCGATCTGGCGATCATCCTGGTCGACGCTCGTCACGGCGTCGTGGAGCAGACCCGCCGCCACGCCTCGATCTCCGCCCTGCTCGGCATCCGGCACCTGCTGGTCGCCGTGAACAAGATGGACCTCGTGGGCTACGACGAGTCGCGCTTCCGCGCCGTCGCCGACGCCCTGGCGGAGCTCGGGGCCCGGCTCGAGGCGCCGGACATGGTGGCGATTCCCATCGCCGCCCTCCACGGCGACAACGTCGCCGAGCGTTCGGAGGCGATGCCCTGGTACGACGGGCCGACGCTCCTCGAGCACCTCGAGACCGTCGAGATCGGCGGTGACCGGAACCTCGCCGAGGGGCGCTTCCCGGTGCAGTGGGTGATCCGCCCCATGTCCGCCGAGCACCCGGACTACCGCGGCTACGCCGGGCGCGTCGCCGGCGGCGTCTGGCGCGCCGGCGACGAGGTCGTGGTGCTGCCCTCGGGCCGGCGCAGCCGCGTCGCGGCGGTCGAGACGCTGGACGGGCCGGTCGCGGCGGCCGGGCCCCCGATGTCGGTCACGATCCGGCTCGAGGACGACCTGGACGTCGCCCGGGGCGACATGCTGGCCCACGCCGGCGCGCCGCCCACAGTCACGCGCCGCCTCGACGCGACCGTCTGCTGGATGAGCGAGCGGCCGCTCGTCCCCGGCGCGCGCTATGCGGTCAAGCACACCACGCGGATGGTCCGCGCAGCAGTCGACGAGGTGGTGGACCGCCTCGACCTCGAGACGCTCGAGCACCTCGGCGGCGCCGATCGCCTGGAGCTCAACGACATCGGCACGGTGCGCCTGCGCCTGTCCGGCCCGCTCGCGGTGGACGCCTACCGCCAGAGCCGCGCGACCGGCTGCTTCATCATCGTGGACGAGGCGACGAACGACACGGTCGGCGCCGGCATCGTGGTCGAGGCCACGCCGGACTGACCGCGGCGGCGACGCCGCCCCTGGGGGATGATCGGCCCGTGACGGGCCCGCCGGTCACCCTCCGCCTGCCTCGCGGCCTCGGCACCGCCGCCCTCGCGCCGGTCGGCGACGTCACCGCCGCGATCGCCGCCCACGACGGGCGTTTCGAGCCGCACGTGATGGCGACGCTCGTGCGCCTGCTCCCCCGGGACGGCGTGGCGATCGACGTCGGCGCCAACGTCGGCGCGATCGCGCTGGTGCTCGCCCGGGCCGCGCCGGACGGCCGCGTGATCGCGTTCGAGGCGTCGCCGGCGACGGTCCCGGTGCTGCGGGCGAACCTCGCCGCCAACGGCGAAGGCGGCGTGGAGGTCGTGCCGGTGGCGCTCGGCGACCGCGGCGGGAGCGTCCGGCTCTCGGCGATCGCAGCGGGGGCGGGCGGCTCGTTCGTCTCCCCGCGGGAGGCCCACGGGGAGGGCGCCGAGGTGGCGGCCACCACGCTCGACGACTGGGTGGAGGCGCGCGGGCTCGAACGGCTCGACCTGATCAAGATCGACGTGGAGGGCAGCGAGCCGCGGGTGCTCGACGGCGCCCGGCGGACGCTTGCGCGCCATCGCCCGGCCCTCGTCGTCGAGTGCAACCCGGCCGCGCTGCTGCGCTTCCAGGGCGTCGGTGCGGCCGACCTCCTGGAACGCCTGGCCGGCCACGGCGAGGTCGGCTGGATCGCCGGCCGCCGCGTGATCCGGCCGGTCCGCGGCCCCGACGAGCTTGTAGGGGTCCTCCGCGCGACCGGCATCGCGGACCTGGTCGTCGTGCCGGGCGGCCTGCCGCGCACTGGCGCCCGCCCGCTCGCCCTCGCCGGCCGCGTGCGCCTCGCCACGCGGCTGCGGGCGTCCCGGGGCAGCCCGCCGCGCGCGCAGTTCGTCGTCGAGCCGGGCGTGCGCGTCGAGGCCGACGGGCCGGCGCCGGACCGCGTGCCGGCGGGCGGCGGCCTGGAGGTCGCCGTGCGCGTCCGGAACGGCACGGGCGGCTGGCTCTCGAGCGCCTTCCCCCACCCGGTGCTCGTCACCCACCGCTGGATCCGGCCCGACGGAGGCGGGCCCGAGGACGAGCCGCGCACGCCGCTGCCCGTCGCCATCCCGCCCGGCGGCGCCGCCGGCGTGCGGCTGGCCCCGCGCGCGCCCGGCGAGCCCGGGCGCTGGACGCTGCTGCTCCGCATGGTGCAGGAGGGCTACGTCTGGCTCGACGCGCTCGACCCGGGCGCCGGGATCCGGCTCGACGTTCTGATCGAGGCCCCGGGAGTTCCCTGAGCGGCGCTGGTAGCCTGCCGCGGCCAATGGCCACCCGCGCCGGATGCAAGCTGAGGGGCCCGGCGCGCACGGCGCGGAACCTGGCGCGCTCGGTCGGCGGCGGCCGGCGGGAGTTCGCCATCGCGATGGGCGCCTACGGCCT
>DATFWK010000180.1:0-5403 GCA_035259345.1 Miltoncostaeaceae bacterium
CGCCGCTGCCGCCCGCGTCCGCGCCCACGCTCGGTATCTGGGGCGGTGCGGACCGCTTCCTCATGGAGGACCGCATGATCCGCTCGGGCGAGCAGGTGAGCGGGCCCTGGCGGTACGAGCGGATCGACGAGGCCGGGCACTGGATCCCGCTCGACGCCCCGGCTGCGCTCAACGTGCTCCTGCTCGAGCACCTGCGGGGAGGCTGATCCCGCCCCGGCCGCCGGCCTGCCTCAGGCCGGGTCCGCGACCACCGCGATCGCCCCAGCCTCCGCCTGCTCGCGGGCGACCGCGCGCCCGGGGACGAGAAGGCCCGCGCTCACGCCGAGCGTCATGGCGCCGGCGCAGATGAGGAAGGCGAGCGTGAAGCCGCTCTCGAGCGGCAGGCCGCCCACCGCCACCTGGGCCGCGATGACGCTGGCGGTGATCTGGCCGCCGAGCGAGCTCCCGATCGAGCGCATGACCTGGTTCATGCCGGTCGCGACCCCGGTCTGGCCCGGGGGCACCGCCTCGACGACGAGGTTCGCGAGCGCCGCGAAGGCGAAGCCGATGCCGGTGCCGACCAGCGTCATCGCGAGCAGGATCTCCCACCCGGATGAGTGCGCCAGGCCCAGGATCACGAACGCGACGGCCATGAGCGCCATGCCGACGATCAGGTTGAGCCGGGAGCCGGTGCGCTCGGCGAGCCGAGCGGCCAGCGGGCTCACGATCAGCATCGCCAGCGTGGCCGGCAGGAGGAACAGGCCCGCCTCGGTGACCGAGCCGCCGAACCCGAACCCGGTCGACTCCGGCAGCTCCACGAGCTGGGGCACCAGCACGAAGGCGCCGAGCATCCCGAAGCCCGTCAGGAGGGCCGCGGTGTTCGTGGTCCACACCCCGCGCAGCTGCATCATCCGCATGTCCACCAGCGGCTCCCGGGCCCGCGACTCCTGGCGGACCCACGCCGCGAGGAGGATCGCCGCGAGCGCGAGCAGCCCGAGGAAGCGGGCGGAGCCCCAGCCCCAGTCCGCCGCGTAGCTGAAGGCGAGCAGGAGGCACACCAGCCATCCGCCCAGGAGCAGCCCGCCCACGATGTTGATCCGCCCGGGCACGCGCACCGGCGACTCGCGGATCACGAGGGCGGTCGCCGCGATCGCCGCCAGGATCGGCACCAGCGGGATCCAGAACAGCCAGTGGTAGCCGAGCCCGTCCAGGATCGGACCGGCGAGCACGATGCCCGCGCCGCCGCCGATGCCGAGGATCGCCGACATGAGCGC
This sequence comes from Miltoncostaeaceae bacterium, assembly GCA_035259345.1. Lineage (GTDB taxonomy): Bacteria > Actinomycetota > Thermoleophilia > Miltoncostaeales > Miltoncostaeaceae > DATFWK01. Next base: position 1,254 of record DATFWK010000180.1, read on the forward strand.
GATGCCCATCGCAACGCGGCCGGGCGGGAACTCGTCCCGGATGACCCCGTAGGCGAGGGGGAAGACCGCGCCGCCGAGGCCCTGGACGGCGCGGCCGACGATCAGGACGGTGATGGAGGTCGCGAGCGCGGAGACGAGGGTCCCGAGCGCGAGCATCGAGAGGACGACGATCAGCGTCCTGCGCTTGCCGAACATGTCGCCCAGGCGCCCCGCGATGGGCGTCGCGACCGAGGCCGAGAGGAGATAGGCCGTCATCACCCACGCCACGCCCGTCGCCGACGTGTGCAGGTCCTGCTGGATCGCCGGCAGCGCCGGCACCACCAGCGACTGGAGGAGTGCGTACGACATCGCGCCCATCGCGAGGACGGCGAGGACGACGGTGGGGCTCGGGTGGCTGCGGCGGAGGGCTGGCATGGGCGAATCGGAACCACTGTTCCGGATGTCTCGGCACCTTAGCAGAATCGGAGCCGTGGTTCCGCTTTGCTACAGTCGGCGCATGTCCGCCGCCACGCCCGCCGCGCCGAGGACCCTGCGCCGCGACGCCCGCGCCAACCGGGAGCGCATCCTGGCCGCCGCGCGGGACGCCTTCGCCGAGCACGGCATGGAGGCGGGGATGGACGACATCGCCAGGCGCGCGGGCGTCGGCGTCGGCACCATCTACCGCCGCTTCCCCACCAAGGAGGCTCTCGCCGAGGCCATCCTCGAGGACAAGCTCGCCGCCGTGGGGGCGATGATCGATCGTGCCCTCGGGGCCGACGATCCGGACGGCGGCCTGCGCCGGTTCCTCGGGGAGCTGGCCCGCCATCAGGCCGAGGACCGCTCCGGGGCGGCCGCCCTCGCGTCCTGCGCGCGCCCGGACGCCGGCGCGAGCCCGGGCGAGCTCGCGCTGCGCGAGCGGCTCGGCGAGCTCTTGCGCCGCGCCCACGATGCCGGCGCCGTGCGGCCGGACGTCCGCCTCGGCGACCTGATGGCGCTCCTCTGGGGCCTCGGCCGGGTCGCCGCCGTGACGGCCGACACCGCGCCGCGCTACGCCGATCGCTACACGGCGCTGATCATGGACGCCCTCGCTCCCGGCGCCGCCGCGCTCCCGGGCCGGCCGCTCACCGCCGCCCAGATCACCGCCGGCAGCCGCGCGGCCATGACGACGGCTGCGGGCATCCGCCCGCGCCCGCCGCGGGCCGCCGCCGCCCGTAGCTGACCGAAGCCCGTCCGGCGCCGACGACGTGAGCCGCGTCCCGTGGCCGGTTGACATGCCCGGGCGCCGCTGGCAGCATGGCCCCGTGAATTCGCCTTATCAGGCGGATAAATAAAACTTATTGATCCCCGCCCCGCGGACGGCACCCGCGGGGCGGGGCCCTCACCAATCGGCCACGCATCGACCGGAGGTGAAGTGTGATCGTACGACGTTTGCGGCTCGTCTGGGCCGCCGTCGCAGCGGCGGCGCTCGGCCTGGCAGTGACGGCCGGCGCCTCGGCCGCGGGCGGCAAGCTGACGCTCGTCGCCTACTCCACGCCCGCCGAGGCCTACAAGGCCCTCATCCCGGCCTTCCAGAAGACCCCGGCCGGAAGGGGATGGACGTTCAGCCAGTCGTACGGCGCCTCCGGCGACCAGAGCCGCGCTGTCGAGCAGGGTCTCGGCGCCGACGTCGTCGAGTTCTCGCTGGAGCCGGACATCACGCGGCTCGTCCGGGCCGGCCTCGTGAACCCGGAGTGGAACCAGGTCAAGTACCACGGCTTCGTGACGCGCTCGATCGTCGTCTTCGCCGTGCGCAAGGGCAACCCGAAGCACATCCGCACGTGGGACGACCTGGTGAAGCCCGGCGTCGAGGTGATCACGCCGAACGCCATCACCTCCGGCGGCGCGCGTTGGAACATCCTCGCCGCGTACGGCGCCCAGCGGAAGCTCGGCAAGAGCGACCAGCAGGCCCAGGACTACCTGCGCGAGCTCTACAAGCACGTCTCCGTGCAGGACAAGAGCGCGCGCGAGTCGCTCCAGACCTTCGCGAGCGGCAAGGGTGACGTCCTGCTCGCCTACGAGAACGAGGCGATCTTCGCCCAGAAGCAGGGCGAGAAGATCGACTACCTCGTCCCAAAGCAGACGATCCTGATCGAGAACCCCGCCGCGGTCGTCCAGACCTCGAAGAACCGCAAGGAGGCGCAGGCGTTCCTGAGCTTCCTCTACACGCCGGCGGCGCAGACGATCTTCGGGCAGAACGGCTACCGGCCGGTGGTGCCGTCGGTGCTCGCGCGGTTCAAGCGCTACCCGCGGCCCGCGGGCCTGTTCACGATCAGCCAGTTCGGCGGCTGGGACCTCGCGAACAAGGTCTTCTTCGATCCGACGAGCGGGATCGTGGCGAAGGTCCAGCGCAGTTGAGCGCCGGGGCGCCGCCACGCGCCCTCGGCCTCGGGCGGACGCTCCGGGCCCCGCGCATCGGCGCGGGGCTCGGGGTCGGCCTCGCCGTCTCGTACCTCACGGTGATGGTCCTGCTGCCGCTGGCGGCGCTCTTGTGGACGTCGCTCCACGGCACCAGCTCCTTCTGGACCGTCGCGACGTCGGACCGCGCGCTCGCCTCGCTCAAGCTCACGCTGCTCCTGGCTTGCGGCGCCACGGCCGTAAACGCCGTGATGGGGACCGTGCTGGCGTGGGTGCTCGTCCGCGACCGCTTCCGGGGGCAGCGGGTCGTCGACGCGATCATCGACCTGCCTTTCGCGCTGCCCACGATCGTCGCGGGGCTCACCCTGTTGGCCCTCTACGGGCCGCGCGGCCCGGCCGGGGTGGATGTCGCCTACACGCGCATCGGCATCCTGATGGCGCTGCTGTTCGTCACGCTGCCGTTCGTCGTGCGCTCGGTCCAGCCGGTGCTGGAGGCCCTCGACCGCGAGGTGGAGGAGGCTGCCGCGACCCTCGGCGCGAACGGCCTGCAGCGGCTGCGCCACATCGTCCTGCCGGCTCTGGCGCCCGCCATCCTGAGCGGGGCCGGCCTCTCCTTCGCCAAGGCGATGGGGGAGTTCGGCGCCGTCGTCCTGATCGCCGGCAACATCCCCTTCAGGACCGAGGTCTCCTCGGTGAACATCTTCGGGCTGATCGAGGCGGACGATCCGGGCGGCGCCGCGGCGCTGTCCATCGTGATCCTGGTGATCTCCCTCGTCGTCCTGATCGGCATGGGCGTCCTCGAGCGCTGGATGGGGCGGCGTGGGAATTAGTGCCCGCATCCCGCTCCGCGTCGTCGGCCTCGGGTATCTGACGGCCCTGCTCGTCGCGCCGCTCGTCTACGTCTGCATGCAGGCCTTCAAGGACGGCTTCGGCGCGTTCTGGGACGCCGTCAGCTCGCCCGACGCCGTCCACGCGCTCAGGCTGACGCTCACGATCGCGGCCATCGCGGTGCCGGCGAACACGATCTTCGGCGTTGCGGCCGCGCTGGTGCTGGTCCGCGGGCGGTTCCGCGGGAAGCGCCTGGTGTGGGCGTTCATCGACCTGCCGCTCGCCCTCTCGCCGGTGGTCGTGGGCCTCTCGCTGGTCCTGCTCTGGGGGAAGAACGGCTGGTTCGGAGGCTGGGCCCAGGAGCACGGCGTCCGGGTGATCTTCGCCACACCGGGGATGGTGCTCGCGACGATCATGATCTCCCTGCCGTTCGTGGCCCGCGAGGTCGCCCCGGTGCTGCGCGAGGTCGGCGTCGAGGCGGAGGAGGCGGCCGCGACACTCGGCGCCGGCGGGGCCCAGACCTTCCTGCGCATCACGCTGCCGGCCATCCGCTGGGGCCTGATCTACGGCGTCATCCTCACCACCGCGCGGGCGCTCGGCGAGTACGGGGCGGTGTCGGTGGTGTCCGGGCACATCGCCGGCGAGACCGAGACCCTCACCCAGCACGTCGACCAGCGCTTCCAGGCGTTCGACCTCGTCGGCGCGTACGCCGCGTCCCTGGTCCTCGCCCTGCTGGCCGTCGCGGCCATGGCCCTGATGGGGATCCTCAACGCGAAGGAGCGCCGCAGATGGCGATCAGCGTCCGCGGAGTGACGCTCCGCTTCGGCGCGTTCACCGCGATCGACGACGTGTCGTTCGAGGTGCGCGACGGGTCGCTGACGGCGCTGCTGGGCCCGAGCGGCAGCGGCAAGTCGAGCCTGCTGCGGGTGATCGCCGGCCTGGAGCGGCC
>DATFWK010000181.1:0-4290 GCA_035259345.1 Miltoncostaeaceae bacterium
CCCGGAGGTCGCGGGGCCCCGCGAGGAGCGCCTCGCCGCCGCGGCGCGGCTCTTCGCGGCCCGGAGCGGCAACGGCCTGCGGATCGAGGAGGTGGCCGCCCCGACCGAGTTCTACGGCGATGACTACCGCTCCGACGCCCTCCTGCCCGGCCCCCACGCCAGGCTGGCGGGACCGACGTTCGAGGAGTGGCTCTACGCCGGCTCGAGCGCCGAGAAGCCGGTCAGGTCGACGACCGTGTAGCCGCGGACCTCGACCATCACGACGAGCACGTTGTCGCAGGCCCTGCACCGGGCGACGGAGCCCGGCGCGCGGAGATACACATTTGTCTCCGCGAGCAGGGCCTGCCCGCCGCACCGGCCGCAGACGCCGCTCGCCGTCGTCATCTCGTGGCCGAAGGCGACGACGAGCTGACCGGCGATCGCGTTGCCGTCGAGGGCGTCCATCCGGCTCACGTCGGCCCGAACCGCTCGGTCCGCACGCGGCCGGGCTCGTGCCCGAGCCCGACGAGCGCCTCGGCGGCGGTCTCGACGAACGGGGTCGGGCCACAGACGTACACGAGCGGCCGCTCGCCCGCCGGCCAGGAGACCTCGCCGATGAGGTCCCGGTCGATGCGCCGCGCGTACCCGTCCCACCCGGCCGGCTGCTTGCGCGTCAGCGTGAAGCGGACGTCGATCCCGTGCTCCGCGCCGGCCTGCATCAGCTCCTCCCGATAGATGACGTCGTCGAGCGAGCGCGCCGAGTAGAGCATGCGCACGGGCACGTCGCTCGCCGTCGCCAGATGGTGCCTGAGCATCGCGCGCAGCGGGACGATGCCCGAGCCGCCGCCGATCAGGAGCAGCGGGCCGCCGAGCGACCGCTCCCAGACGAAGTAGCCGCCGATCGGGCCCCGCAGCTCGAGCTGGTCGCCGGGGCGCAGCTCGTCCACGAGGTACGGCGAGACCTCGCCGTCGTCGAGCCGCTCGACGGTGAGCTCCAGGTGCTGGTCCTCCGGCGCCGAGGCGATCGAGTAGCTGCGCTGCGCCTGATAGCCGTCATCGGCGGTGAGGCGCACGTCGACGTGCTGGCCGGCGCGATGGCCCGTCCAGTCCGGCGGGTCGAGCACGATGCTCTTCGTCTGCCGCGTCTGCTCGACCAGCTCGACCACCCTGGCGAGCTGCCAGCTCAGTCGCCCGCGTAGCGCTGCTCTTTCCAAGGGTCCCCGTAGTTGTGGTAGCCGTATCCCTCCCAGAAGCCCGGCTGGTCGTCCCGGCGCAGCTCGAGCCCGCGCACCCACTTGGCGCTCTTCCAGAAGTAGAGATGCGGGACGAGCAGCCGCGCCGGGCCGCCGTGCTCGGGATCCAGCGGCTCGCCGGCGTAGCCGTCGGCGATCCAGGCCTTCCCGCCGGTGACGTCCGCGAGCGGCAGGTTGGTCGTGTAGCCGCCGTCGCTGAAGGCGAGCACGTACCCGGCGGTCGTCGCGACCCCGTCGAGGAGCGTGTCCACGGAGACGCCGGTCCAGGTCGTGTCGAGCTTGGACCACTTCGTCACGCAGTGGATGTCGACGGTCACGGTCTCGTGCGGGGCCGCCTGGAACTCGTCCCAGGTCCAGGTGCGCGGCTCGTCCACCTCGCCGACGATCCGGAAGTCCCACCGGTCGAGCGGGGTGTGCGGGGTCGGGCCTGCCGAGAGCACCGGGAAGTCGGAGGTCACGTACTGGCCCGGCGGCACCCTGGACGGGTCGGCGTCCTCCCGCCGCCGGCCGCGGAAGCCTCGCGAGATGAACGCCATCTGCTCCTCCCCTCCCCTGACTGCCCCGCGACCCTACCTGCCTCCCCCACGACGGACGAGGGGGTCGCCGGGACGAGCCGGGAGCCCGACCCGGTCAGCGTCCGAGGATGGCGGTTCCTGTCGCCGGGTCCACCGGCGCGGAGGTGTGCTCGTGCACGATCCTCCACGAGCCGCCGGCGCGGCGGAGACCCCAGGTCAGCCGGTTCGTCATGCGCCGCAGCTCGTCACCCGCCGGGGAGATGGCCGCGTAGGCGACGAGGAGATGGACGATCGCGACGTCCTCGGCCGCGATCGCCCGCACGTCCTCGACCTCGACGGCGACCCGCTCGTCGCCCAGGCCGCCGAGCCATTCCTGCGCCGCCTGCCCCCACGCGCCGCGCCCGTCATATGACCAGCGGCCCCAGGTGTCGAAGACGCGGACGTCCTCGTCGTACAGGGCGAGGAAGGCCTCGACGTCCTTGGCGAGCACGGCGGCCCGGTAGGCATCGAGCAGCGCGACGACCGACTGGTCGACCTCGCTCACGCCGCCCGGGCGCCCGCGCGCGGCTGCATCGGCGGGCCGACGATCTCGGCGCCGTACTCGGCGGCGACCCGCTTGAGGCGGTCGATGTCAGGGGGGCCCGCCGGCGGCAGGCCGCCGTCGGCGGGCGGATCGCCGGCGTCCACGAAGAACCGCTCGCCGCCGCCGGGGCTCAGGAGCGTCAGGAGGCGCGCCGGGGTGTCGCCCTCGACGACGAACGTGTGCGGCACATCGCGGGGCAGGAGCACGAAGGTGCCGGGACCGCCGGCGATCGTCCGGTCGCCGTACCGGAACGTGACCTCGCCCTCGAGCACCCAGAAGGCCTCCTCCTCGCGGTGGTGCACGTGGAGGGGCGGGGAAAAGCCCGGGCGGATCAGCGACTCAAGCAGGCCGTATGCGCCGCCCGTCGTCTCCGCCGTCGCCTTCAGCGTCATCCGGTTCCCGAGAAACCAGGTCGCCTCGCCCTCACCGCTCAGCAACGCCTGTAGGTCCATCGTCGTCCGCTCCTCTCCTAGTTGCACACCTGTGCAATGACTGCACGGATGTATACTGATGCCCATGGCGAGCGTCAAGCGCGACGGGCAGCGCCGGAGGACGCGGAAGGCGATCATCGCAGCCGCCGCCGAGCTCGTGGCCGCCGGACGGACGCCCTCCATCGCCGAGGTCGCGGAGGCCGCGGAGGTCTCGCGGCGGACGGTCTACATGTACTTCCGCTCCGCGGAGCACCTGCTGGCCGACGCGGCGCTCGAGGCGATGCGCGAGCGGATCGAGCCCCAGTTCGAGCTCGCGGACGACCCCGCCGAGCGCGTGGAGGCGATGGTGCGGGCCGTCCAGCGCGACGTGCTCGACACCGAGGAGCTCGGCCGGACGGTCATCCGCCACACCATCGAGGGCGGCGCGCCCGGCGACGGGGCCACCGCGCCACGGCGGGGCTACCGCCGCGTCGAGTGGATCGAGCGGGCGCTCGAGCCGGCACGCGCCTCGCTCGGCGACGACGCGTTCGAGCGGCTCGTCTCGGCGTTCACGCTGCTGATCGGCTGGGAGGCCGCGATCGTGCTGCGGGACACGCGCGCGCTGTCGCGGAAGGAGGCCGAGGACGTGTCCGCGTGGGCGGCCGGCGCCCTGCTCGCCGCCGCCCTGGCGGAGGCGGAGCCCACCTGACGCACAACTGGCACGGGGCTCGCCCGCAGGCGGAGCGTCAGTCGCCGGCCAGCTCCAGCAGGCGCTTGACGGTCGTCCAGTTGCGCGAGGTGCCCGAGACGCCCAGGCCCCGGCCGGCGAGCAGCGCCCACAGCTTCGAGCGGGCGACCCCCGCGGGATGCCACGCGTAGACCTCGCGTCCGATCGCGACGACGCGCTCGTCGCCGGCGGCGGCCGCCTCGAGACGCTCGATCGTTCCCTTCGGAAGCTCGCCCGCCAGGAACGTCACCTGATAGGCCTTGGGCTCGGTTGCGACGGCGCCGAGCGGGTCGCGCCGGACGACCTCCGCAAGCTGGTCCCGGCTGCGCGCCTGGACGTCGATGTCCAGGCCGAACCGCGTGGCGATGAGCGAGGCGCAGTCGGCGGCCAGGCGATCCGGCCGCGCTCGACTCGAGAGGATCACGTTGCCGCTCTGGAGGTGCGTGCGGACGTCCTCGTAGCCGGCCTCGCCCAGCGCCTCGCGGAGCTCAGCCATGCCGATCCGGTTCCCCCGCCCGACGTTGACGCCACGCAGCAAGAGGACCTGCCGCGGCATGGCTCAGCCGTGGTCGGGGGGCCGCGAGATCGCGAGCACGGCGTTGTGCCCGCCGAGTCCCGAGGAGAGGCTCAGCGCGGTGCCGACCGCGGCCGGCCGCGCCGCGCCCACGACGTGGTCCACGCCAACGCACGCGGGGTCCACGTCGTCCAGGTTGGCGGTCGGCGGGAGCTGCTGGTCCTGCACGGCGAACGCCGTGAGCGCCGCCTCCACCGCGCCGGTCGCGGCCAGCGCGTGGCCGTGGATCGCCTTCGTCGAGCTGACGGG
>DATFWK010000182.1:0-18776 GCA_035259345.1 Miltoncostaeaceae bacterium
GGCCACGTCACGGTTGCGCCCGAGCAGGGCCGAGGTCGGGAGGCGGAAGCCGAGGCGGATCTCGGCGAGCGCGATCAGGGTCGCGACGACGAACGTCGCCGCGAGCACGATCAGGAGCTTCCGGGCACGGCCGGGCGTCGAACAGGCGAGCCCGATCCCGATGGCAAGGCCACCCATCATCCCGAGGAACGTCGTCCATCGCAGCGCAGCCAGCGGGTCGGCCGCCCAGCCGATCGAGAGCGCCGACCAGACGAAGAGCGCGATGAGGAGCGCGGCGGGCCGCGCCAGGCCGCCCGGCACCTCCAGGCGCCCGTCCATCAGCAGGAAGCCGACGAGTCCCAGGCCGAGGGCGACGATGAGGATGCGGAACGCGAAGAGCCATGGCAGGCCGGGCACCGCGACGTTGGGCCCGGCGATTGCCGCCACCGCGGTCAGGATGATCCCCACCTGCGCGACCCGCCGCACGGGCGCCCGGCGGATCAGCGTCGCGAGCAGGAGGAGCAGTGCGACGCCGAGGCCGAGGAGCGGCTTCACGACGGCGAGTGCCCCCGCGAACAGGACGCCCACGACCATTGCCACCACGACGGCCGGGCGCTGGAGGACTTCCTGCATCGGCGGCCCACGCTAGCAGCGCGTTCCCGCGCCGCTCCGGGCCCCGGTCGCTGGGTGCGCGTTCCGGCAGGCCATTCCCGTCGTCCCACCCTCGACCGCCGCGCCTCGGTCCGCAACGATTCAGTGATGAGCCCACCGCGCTACGACGAGGGCGCCGACGCCCGCCGGGTGCGCCGCCTCCAGCGGGTGCAGGTCGGCATCCTGGTCGGCGCGGTCGTGCTGGTCGTCGCGCTCGTCGGCCTGTTCGCCCGCCAGATCCTCCAGGCCGAGGACCGCGCGGACAGCGCGCGGGTGAGCCAGGTCCAGCTCGTCGAGCTGCGGGAGCTCCTGCGGCACGAGTACCAGCTGTTCTGGGAGCACCGGGCCCTCGGGGGCAGCGGCCTCCAGCCCGGCACGCGGCAGGCGTTCCAGGTCGGCAGGGCCCGGCTCGGGCAGCTGGCGGCCGGGCCGGTCGACGACCCGGCCGAGGCGCGGGCGCGCGCCGCGAGCATCGCGGCCGGCGACCGTCTCGGCGCCGTGCTCGCGCGCGATTACTCGCACGTGCGGCCCGGGAGCCTGGAGGACCGCCGTCTGATCGCGCAGGCGGTGCCGGTCATCAACGCGCTCGACGGCGACCTCTCGAGCTGGATCGACCGCAAGCGCGCCCAGACGGAGAGCGCCAACGCCACCGTCACGCGGCTGACGCGCCGCCTCGTCGGGATCCTCGTCGGCTTCGGCGCCGCGATCCTGGTCGTCGGGGTGCTGCTCTGGCTCCTGGTGGAGCGCGCCCGCGACCGCGTCGCCCGCGCGCTCGGCAGCGAGCACCGCGCCCGCGGCGCGATCATCGCCGCCGTCCAGGACGGGCTCCTGGTCACCGACACGGGCGGCGCGATCGTCGAGGTCAACGACCGCCTGTGCGAGATGACCGGGCGCTCACGCGACGCGCTCGTCGGCCGGGAGCCGCCCTACCCCTTCGAGGCGCCGTATGCGCCGGTCTCGATCGCGGAGGTCGAGGACGGGGAGCGGGACGTGGTGATCCGCGGCGCCGACGGGGGCGAGCTGGCGGTGATCCTCGCGGCATCGCCGCTCGTGGACGACGCCGGCCGCCCGCGCGGGCACGTGCGGACCATCAAGGACATCACGCGCCGCAGGCGGGCCGAGGCCGAGCTGCGCGGCCTGGCGGCCGAGCAGGCCGCGCTCAGCCGGGTCGCGACGGCGGTCGCCGAGGGGGCGGAGCCGGACGAGGTCTTCCGGTTGGTGGCGCTCGAGGTGGCCGGGCTGCTCGGCGTGGAGGCCGGCGTGGTGAACCGGTTCGACCGCCAGCTCGGGCGCGCCGAGCGGGTGGGGGTGTGGGTCGCCCACGGCGGCGAGCCGCCACCGGAGCGCCTGCCCCTGGACGGCGGCGCCGCCACCGCGCGGGTGTTCCGGACCGGCGCGCCGGCCCGCGTCGACCATTACCGGCGGGTGGACTCGCGCAGCGGGCAGCAGATGCTGGAGCGCGGCTACGTCAGCGGCGTCGCGGCGCCCGTCCGCGTCGGTGACAAGGTGTGGGGCGCCGTCGCGGCGGTGACCACGCGGGAGGGCGGCCTGTCCGCAGGCGCCGCGCTCCGGCTCGCCCGCTTCGCCGAGCTCGTCGGCCTCACCGTCGCGAACACCGACGCACGCGCGCGGCTGGCGGCGCAGGCGGCGACGGACCCGCTCACCGGGCTCGCGAATCACCGCACGTTCCACGAGCGCCTCGACACCGAGGTGACGTCGGCGCTGGAGCGGGACGCGCCCCTCTCGCTCGTCCTGCTCGACCTGGACCACTTCAAGGACGTCAACGACGCCTTCGGCCACCAGGTGGGGGACACCGTGCTGGCCGAGGCGGCTCGCCGCATCGCCCGCGAGGCGCGCTTCGGGGAGCTGGTCGCCCGTATCGGCGGCGAGGAGTTCGCCTGGATCCTCCCCGGCAGCGACGGCCTGAACGCCTGGACCGCCGCCGAGCGCGTGCGCCGCGCCATGGCCGCGCGCCCCTTCGAGGGCGTCGGCGAGCTCAGTGTCTCGGCCGGCGTCTGCGACCTCGCCCAGGCGGACGGATCGGCCGACACGCTCCTCCGCCTCGCCGACGGCGCGCTCTATTGGGCCAAGGCCAACGGCCGCGACCAAACGGTGAGCTACTCACCCGACGTGGTCGAGGAGCTCTCGGTCGAGCAGCGGGCGTTCCGGCTCGCCAACGCGCAGGCCGTCACGGCGCTGCGCGCGCTGGCCCGCGCCGTCGACGCCAAGGACCCGAGCACCGCGCGCCACTCCGAGCGGGTGGCGGCCATGGCCGTGCGCCTCGCGCACGCGCTCGGCTGGAGCGGGGAGCGGATGGCGGAGCTGAGCGAGGCGGCGCTCCTGCACGACGTCGGCAAGATCGGCGTGCCGGACGCGGTCCTGTTCAAGCCGGGACGGCTCACGCCGTCCGAGGTGGACGCCATCCGCGTCCATGCGGCCCTCAGTGCCGAGATCGTCTCGGACGTGCTCGCCGACGAGCAGGTCGCGTGGGTGCGGGCACACCACGAGCGCTGGGAGGGCGACGGCTACCCGGACGGGCTGAGCGGCGACGAGATCCCCGACGGCGCCAGGATCCTCGCCGTCGCCGACGCCTGGGACGCGATGACCTCGGTGCGGGTCTACGGCGAGCCGCGCACCGCCTCGGAGGCGATGGAGGAGTTCGCGCGGTCCGCGGGCTCCCAGTTCGCGCCCGAGGTCGTGGCGGTGCTCGAGCGCCTCTGGAGCGCCGGGGAGGTCACGGCGCGCCGGTAGGCGGGGCCGGCGGCGCGGCCGCGGCTTGGAGCACGGCGGCCACACGCGCCGCCTCGCGGTCCAGGCCATGGGCCTCGGCCGCGCGCCGGCAGGCGGCCGGCGGCGGTGGATCGCCCAGCACCCGCAGCAGGCCGTCGGCGATCGAGCGCGGGCTCATCGGGTCGACCGTGACGCCGGCGTTGCCGACGACCTCGGCCGCCCCGCCCACGCGCGTCGCCACCACCGGCCGCCCGCTCGCGAGCGCCTCGAGGGCCACGATGCCGAGCGGCTCCACGTGGCTGGGGAGGGCGAGCGCGTCGCATGCCGCCATCCATTCCGCGACGTCGGCGTGCGGGAGCGGCCCGGTGCGGTGGACGGCCCCGTCCAGCCCGAGGCGGGCGACGCCTGCGTCGACGGCCCCGGCCAGCGGGCCGTCGCCGACGAGCGCCAGGCGGGCGTCCGGCAGCTCCCGGCGGACGAGCGCGAGCGCCTGCAGGAGCCCGAGCGGGTTCTTTCGCTCCGTGAGCCCGCCGGCGGCGAGGATCAGCGGGGCGGCGGGCCGCAGGCGCAGCCGCGCCCGTGCGGCCGCCCGATCGGCCGGATGGAATCGCTCGAGGTCCACCCCCATGCTCGCGACGTAGACCGGCGGCAGGCGGAGGCCGGTGGCACGCAGCTCACCCGCGAGGAACCGGCTGACGGCGATCAGCGCCGCGGCGCCGCCGATGGCCGGCGCGCTCGCGCGCCGCAGCGTGTCGGACCCGAGGTTGCGCACGTCGCGCCCGTGCGCGGTGATGACCCAGGGACGGCGGGCGAGCCGCCCGCACGTCGCCGCGACGGCGCCGGTCGGGAAGAGGTAGTGGGCGTAGATCACGTCGCATCCCCGCGCCAGCGACGCCGAGCGGCGCAGGAGCCCTGCGTACTTGGCGGGCGTCCTGAGCGGCCCGTGAGCCCGTGTGTCGATCACGGCGCGCTCGAGGGCCAGGCCCTGACGCTCCAGCGCGTCGCACATGTCGGCGACGAACGTGCCGTAGTCCGGCTCCTCCGGCCGCGGGTACATGTTGCTGATCGCGAGGACGCGGAGGGCACCGCCGCGGGGCGGGACGGGCGGCCTCACGTGGCGGGCAGGGGCTCGGTCGGCACCGGCGCCGGCTCGGAGACCTCCTGCACGGCACGCACCAGCCCGATGGCGATGGCCGCGCCGGCGATGACCCAGGTGTAGGGGTCCTCGAAGAGCGCCGAGTAGAGCAGGCTGTGCACGAAGATGCCGATGAGCATCGCGAGCAGCGTCCACTGCGCCCAGGCGGCGGCGTCTTTGGCGCGCGACGAGCGCCAGATCCAGAGCACCGTGCTCACCCCGAGCGCGATGAACAGGGCGAACCCGACGGCGCCGAGCTCCGTCAGCACGGTGATGGGGGCGTTGTGGGAGATGAACACGCGCGTGCGCCGCTGCTGGCGCTGGGTCAGCGTCTCCTTGTAGCGCTTGGCGAAGCTGCCGATGCCGGTGCCGGCGACCGGTGCGTCCTTCCAGATGTCGAACCCGCCCCGGACCAGGCGCGTGCGGCCCTCGCTGACCTTCGACAGGCGCTTCTCCGAGGTCACCAGGTGGCGGACCTGGTGGCTGCCGGCGATCGCGGCCAGGCCGAGCACCACGAGCGCGGCCCCGCCGACCAGCACCGTTCGCTTCCAGCCGAAGGCGCGCCACGCGAGGAGCGCGAGGCCGATGACCAGCTCCAGGGCGCTCGAGCGCGAGAACGTGACGATGAGGCCGCCGGTGTAGAGCGCGCCGAGCGCGCCGAGCAGCGCGAGCCGCCGCCCCGACCGCGTCACCCAGGCGACCGCGACCGTCGCCAGGATGGCCAGCACCAAGTATCGGCCGAGGATGTTCGGGTCGTAGAAGATCCCGTTGGCGCGGAAGAACCGGTTGTAGACGTTCCCCTGCTTCAGGGTGTCGTTCCACCAGATGGTCCGTGTCGCGTACTGGCCGATCGCCAGCAGCGCCACCGGGGCGGCCATGGCCATCGTCGTGACCGTCAGGGCCCGCAGGGCCTCCTTCGCCTCCCGCCACCACGCGACCACCAGCCGGTAGAGCAGCACGAACGGGATGTAGAAGAAGACGATCTTGATCGTGCCCTGCTGGATGTCGTCGCTCCAGAGCAGGCTGACGAGGGAGAAGGCGACGAACGCCCCCAGCGGCAGGTCGATCGGCGTACCGCCCTCGCCCTCCTCACCGAAGCGCCCCCGTGCGCGGCCCCACACCCACCCGGCGATCCCGATCAGGATCACCGCGTAGAGCGGCACGAGCAGGTTCGCCTGCTGCGCCCCGAACGTGATCGGGATGCGGACCGGCAGCGCCAGCGCGAGCAGCACGAAGAAGGCGGACGGGCGCCTGACCACCAGGCGCACGAGCAGGACGCCCACCACCACCGCGACCACGACGCCGACGACCGCGGCCCCGGCCCGCAGCGGGGAGTGGAGCTTGTCGGCGGCGCGGTGGAGGTCGTGCGTGGTGACCAGGCTCCCGGCGAGCAGGGCCCAGGCGGCCACCGTCGTGGCCAGGCCCGCGGCGCGGCGGGGTGCGGCGGACCGGCCGCCGGTGGCGGGCGCGAGGATTGCGACGATCCCCAGCGCCGCCCCGACCGAGGCGACGGTGCGGAAGGTGTCGAGGGAGGTCACCGCGGCAACGCGATCAGGGCGCGCCCCCCGGACGTGCTCGCGACGAGCCAGAGCGCGGAGGGGCGAAGGCGCCGCGGCAGGGGCACCGTGACGCTGCCGGCCGGGCCGCGGACCTGGGCGCCGATGCGCCGGCCGAGCACGGCGCCGGTGCCGCGCCCGGGCGTGCCGACGCGCCGGAACAGGGTGAGCTGGACGGCGGCGCCGGCCGGCACGGCCGTCCCGTCGGGGCGCACAAGCCGCACGCCCACGAAGCCGCCGGCGACGGGCCGGGCGGGGACGGGCCGCCCGAGCAGGTGGCCGACCCAGCACGTCGTCTCGCGCGCCGAGCGGTTCCCGGCGCTGTCGGTCAGCGTGGCGCCGAGCGAGTAGAGCCCGGGGGCGACGCCCTGGCCGCCCGAGTCGCGCCCGTCCCAGCTCCAGAGCGCCGTGCGCCCGTCGCCGAGCGTGACCGGCCCGAAGCTCGCCACCGGGCGCGGGCTGCCGCCCATGGCGGTGATGCTCGCCGTGCCCTTGTCGGTCGCGGTCACGCCCACCCGGCACTCCCACGACGCGGGCCCGGCGGCGTCGGCCTCGGTCACGGCCAGCGTGCCGATGCCGGGGGCGGAGCGGTCGACCGTGATCCGCCGGCTCGCGTTCCAGCGCTTCTGCCCCGCGCGCGCCCGCAGCCGGACGACGTAGCTTCCGTCCGGCGTCGTGCCGCCGGCGTCGGTGCCGCCGTCCCATGCGAGCCGCACCCACCCGGTCGGCCGCCGCTTGTCGTCAAGGAGCGTGCGGACGACGCGGTCGCCGTCGACGACCTGGACGGTCACGTTGCTCGGCGTGTTCAGGCGGATCCCGACGCGCGCGCGCTCGCGCGTGCGGTCGCCGTTCGGGCTGAACAGCCGGGTCGCGCGGAACTGCGTGACGATCGGCGGCGGGGTGGGGAAGGCGAACGGCGCGAGGAAGACCCCGAGGCCGACGACGAAGAGGATCAGGATCGCGCCGGCGACCAGGCGATGGCGAGCGCGGGAGGTCATGGGCTCAGATCGCGCGGAATCCCAGGCAGATGTAGAAGCCGAAGCGCCCGAGCGGCGTGCGGGAGAGCCGGAGCTCGGCGCGCCGGGCCGCCTCGAGCCGGTACAGGCGGCCGATCTGCGATCCGATGCGCCCGCCGGGGCGGAAGAAGATGCCGCGCCGGCTCACCGGCACCAGCCCGGCGGCGGCGCCGTGGCTCTCGAGGTCCACCCAGGTCTGCCACTCGTCGATGGGGGCGAGGTCGAGCTTGATCGAAGGAACGTAGCGCGAGAGCCAGCGCCGCGCGCCGTGCAGGCTTCGCCGGTTTGGCGTCGAGACGACCACCAGGCCACCGGGGGCGAGCCGCTCGCGCGCGGCCGTCAGGCAGGCGCGCGGGTCCTCGAGGTGCTCCAGGACGTCGGTGATCGTGACGAGGTCGAACGGGCCCTCCGGAGGCTCGTAGGCGCTTCCGACCGTGGCCCTGAGCCCCCCGCCTGCACCGATCTCGGCGAGGCGGCGCTCGGCGATCGCGACGGACTCCGGCGAGAGGTCCACCCCGACGCCCGAGAAGCCGCGCCGGGCCAGGTGCTCGAGGAGGAAGCCGGTGCCGCAGCCGACGTCGAGCACCCGCCCCTGCGGGCGCGCCAGCGCGTCGATCGTCTCCATCACGAGCGCCATCCGGCTCTGCAGGTGCCAGTTGCGCTCCTCGACGGCGAAGAGGCGGGGCGCCAGGCCGTCGTAGTAGCCCTGGACGCTCGCCAGGCGGTCCGTCACGCCTGGGGCTCCCACCCTGGTTGGGTGATGGGGCGGCGGGCGAGCGTCTGGAAGCGGGTGTACGAGGGCTTCTTTGTCCCGTCCGCCCTGAGCAGCCCGCCCGTCCAGAAGGGGTTGTCCTGCAGGTTGAACCACACGACGAGCTGTACCCGCGGATTGCGCGCCGCCACCGTGTAGGTCTGGGTGAGCCACGCCGCCTGCTGCTTCTCGGTCACGAAGTAACGGTGGAAGCGGTTGTAGGAGGTGTGGTAGCTCGTCTCGGTCACGTAGATCGGCATCTTGCCCGACGGGTGCAGCCGGTCCACCGTGCGCATGAGCTTGGGGAGGCTGTTCCAGGCGGGGAAGGCCACCGCGCGCGCGGGCGGCCCGATCGGGTAGAGGTGCTGGCCCCAAACGTCGAGCGGGGCCCGGCCGGAGCCGAGGTGCGACCTCAGCAGCGCCGCGAACTGGAGCGTGCCGACGCTCGAGTCCTGGCCCGAGGCGCAGGCCCCGCGGGACTGGGTGCCGACCGGGCCGGCCTCACCGCCGATGACGATCGCGCGCTTGTTCGCGGCCTTGATCCGGGCGTAGGCCTGCCGCAGGAGGTCGCCGTAGGTGGTCGGCGACACCGGCACCCAGGCGCCGTCCGTGCGCTGCCGGCACTGCGGCGAGTAGAACTGCGCGATGTTCGGCTCGTTCCAGACGCCGATGCGACGCACCTCGGGCAGCGGCTGCTGCGCGCCCTTCGGCGTGAATTGCCCGTTGTAGCGGCGCGCCAGCGCGCCGGCGAAGGCCGCGGCGTCCGCCGGCGGCGGGGCCGCGTTGGCCGCGCCGCCCGGCGTCGCCCACGCGGGCGTGCCGTAGAAGGTGGCGACGGCCTGGATCCCCCGTGCCTGGAGGTCCTTGAGGACCGTGTCGTAGATGCCCCAGTCGTACGCGGGGTCATTCGGGTCGGTCGGGCTCGCCGGGCGCTGCTTGGCGACGTCGTTCCAGTGGATGTCGACGCGGGTCCACCGCGTTCCGGTCGCGGCCAGCACCTGGACGCGCTTCGCCATGTCGGCCGGCTGGATCGTGTGGATCTTGTCGTCCTGGATGGCGACGACCGGCCTGGCCTCGGCCACGCCCGCGATCGCCAGCACCGCGACCACCGCGGCGAGCGCGACGAGCGCGCGCCTCATGCCGCGGGCACCGGGAGCAGGCTGATCGCCGTCTTCTGACGCCGGTTCACCACGCGCCGGTCGAACACGGCCACCCGCTGCCCGTCCGTGGCGAGCGCGACGACCGGGCCCTTCGCCCGCATGAGCCCCTTCGGTGCGCGGCCGGGCGCCGTGAAGATCACGTTCCGCCCGTCGACGAAGGTGACGGCCCCGCCGCCCACGGCCACGGCCGGCGGCGGCTTGCGGAAGGTCCAGATGACCGTGCGCTGGAGGGACGGCAGGTCGTAGCGCGCGAGCTCGAGGCCGTCGGGCGCCTTGGCGAGGGCGACGAAGGTCGTCCCGCCGGCCCAGACGCCGAGCACGCGCCCCGGCTGCGCGAGGGCCTGGACGCCGCTCAGCCCGGTCGGCCCCGGCGCCCCGACCGAGACCTGGGGCGGCCCGGGCCGGTCGGCCCACGCGACCAGCCCCGTGCCGATCGCTGCGAGGCCGCGCACCGGCTTGCCGGGGAATGCGAACTTGGTGGTGACGTAGTCCGCCGCCTGCGTCGGCGTCGGGCCGACGACGTTCACGCTCGTCAGCTCGAAGCCGGCCTCGGCGTCGCCGACGAGGAAGCGCGTCGCCGCGCCGTCGGTCCCGACCGCGATCGTCTGCGGGGCGTCCGGACGGCTGTCGCTCTCGAGCACCACCTCGTCGCCCTTGGGGTCGCAGCACCAGATGACCGGCGGCGCGAACCCCTTGCCCGTCGCCGCGAGGGTGAAGGCGCCCCCTGCGCCGCCGCTCAGCATGCCGGCGGTGGTCCGCCCGGCGCTCGTGCGGATCGTGATCGGCGTCTCGCGCACGCCGGTGAAGAGGCTCAGCGCCGGTTGGATCGGCAGGCGCCACGCCTCCGTGCGGTAGACCGTGTACCCCTTCGCCGGCGCCGCCGCGGAGCGCAGGTACACGAGGTTGTCGCCGGAGAGCGCCGCCGCGACGGACGGCCAGCCGTCGAGCGTGCGCAGCTCGTCGGCCCTGGCTGCGGGCGCGATCGCCGCGAGGCACGCCGCGCCGAGCACGAGCGCCGTTGCCGAGCGTGTGGGCCGCCTGCCTCCCCTCACCGGGCGTCCGACCCGGATCCCGCGGCCGCCGCCGTGCGGCCGCGCGTGCGCAGCCCGGCGACGAGGTCGCCGAGCAGGGAATCGCTTGCCGCGGCGCGCTCCGGCGCCGCCAGGGGCGTCATGTTGGTGAGCTGGACGTGCCGGGCCCCTGCGGCGACGAACCGCTCCACCTGCTCGGCCACCTGGTCGGGCGTCCCGTGCAGCACGGAGTCCCGCACCACCTCCGGCGGGACGCGCTCGGCGAGCGCCAGGGCGGACGCGCGGTCGTACTCGGTGGGAAGGAAGGTCGTGAGGCCGAACGCGCCGGCCCCGAGCGGGTGGGCCGCTCCGCGGGCCTCGAAGGCCTCCGCGGGGCGGGTCAGCGCGATGAACCGCATGAGGAGCGACCGGTCGATGATCTCGGCGGCCTCCTCGGAGCGCTCGGCCAGCACGACGCGCGCATAGAGGCCGGGCGTGACCGCGTCCTCCGCCCGCCCTTCCGCGGCCGCGGCCGTCCGCACCGCGGCCAGCATCTCGGCGTACGCGCTGGGGTCCGTCGCCAGCGGCAGCCAGCCGTCGGCCGTCCGGCCTGCGAGCGCGAGGCCGCGCGGGCGGTGCGCGGCGACCCAGATCGGGGGCGGCGCCGCGCCGAACGGGCGCAGGCCCATGGCCATGCCGCGGAGGCGGTAGAAATCGCCCTCGAAGTCCACGGGCTCGGCCGTCGAGAAGAGCAGCCGCATCACGCGGATCGCCTCCTCGAGCCGCGCGAGCGGCCGCCGGTTGGCCACGCCGATCGGCGCGAGGTTGAGCGCCTCCCCCGTCCCCACGCCGAGGACGAAGCGGCCCTCGGTGACGTGGTCGAGGGTCAGTGCGGTCTGCGCGAGCAGGGCCGGGTGGCGCCGGACCACGTCGGTCACGCCCACGCCGAGGCCGATGCCCGTGGTCGCTCCCGCGGCGGCCGCGATGACCGGGAAGGGGTCGAACCACACGTGCGGGCTCGGCTGGGACGCTGCCTGCGGCACGAGGTCCGGCGTCCAGATCTCGTTCGGGAACCAGTGGAGGAAGTGGTCCACCCACCAGACGGCGTCGAATCCCTGCTCCTCGCGCCGGGCTGCCGCCGCGACCGCCGCCTGGGCCGGCGGGCGCACCACGCCCAATGCGGAGAGCTCGAGGCGCGGGGCTCGCTGCATCGCGGGCAAGGGTAACCGAGCCATCCTGCCTCACAAACCGAAGACGGCCGGGCGCCGGGTGAGGATCCTGCAAGCTTTCTGTGAGCACGGGCCGGCCGGCCCGTGTCAGTGGTCCCCTCCCGCCAGTTGCGCGGCCGCGTGGGCCACGACCGGGGCGATCACCTCCCAGCCGTCCGCCGCGCCGCCCGGAGAGCCCGGGAGGTTGACGATCAGGGTGCGCCGGGCGACGCCGGCGACCGCGCGGGAGAGCATCGCGTGGGGCGTCGCGGCCAGCGAGGCGGCCCGGACGGCCTCGGCCACGCCCGGGAGCAGCCGGTCGCAGGCCCGGGTCGTGGCCTCCGGGGTGCGGTCGCGTGGGCCGATCCCGGTGCCGCCGCTGGTGAGGACCAGGTCGACGCCCTCGCCTGCCAGTGCGAGCAGCAGCGCGGTGAGGCGCTCCGGGTCGTCCGGCACCACCTCGCGCCGCACAACCTCGTGGCCGGCCTCGGTCACCAGCTCGGTCAGGCGCGGCCCGGAGGCGTCGGGGCGCTCGCCGCGCGCGGAGCGGTCCGACACCGTGACCACTGCCACGGTCAGCCCGACGGCAGGTCCTCCTTAGTCTTCTCGACCAGGCGGACGGAGGCGATCTCGACCCCGCGGTCGACGCCCTTGACCATGTCGTAGACGGCGAGGGCCGCCACCGCGGCGGCCGTCAGCGCCTCCATCTCGACGCCGGTGCGCGCGGACGTCTGGACCGTCGCCTCGACGCGGACCGTGCCGGGCTCCGGGCCGACGGTGACCTCGACGGCGGCCCGGTCGAGCGGGAGCGGATGGCAGAGGGGGATGAGCTCGCTCGTGCGCTTCGCGGCCATGATGCCGGCCACGCGCGCCACGGCCGCCGCGTCGCCCTTCGGCAGGCGGCCCTCCGCGAGCGCCCCGGCCGCCGCCGCCGACATCCGTACCGTCGCCTCGGCGACGGCCCGCCGGGCCTGCACGGGCTTGTGCCCGACGTCCACCATGCGGGCATGCCCGCGCTCGTCGAGGTGGGTCAGCTCCGGGGGCGGCTCGCTCACTGCCGCGCGCGGGCGCGCCGGCGCCGGTCGGCCGCCTGCTTCTCCGCGATGTCGGCCTGCTGCGCTGTGAGCCACTTCTCGACGTCGTTCTCGCGGACGATGCGCTCGATGTGCTCCGCGCGGCTCGCGCGCTCCTCCTGGCTCATCGACAGCGCGTGGAAGAGCGCCTCCGCCTGGGCCTCGATGTCGAACGGGTTCACGGAGATCGCGAACGAGCCGAGCTCCTCGTGGGCCCCCGTGTTCTCGGACAGGATCAGGACACCCGCGCGCTCGTTCACGACCGGGGCCTCCTTCGCGATCAGGTTCATCCCGTCGAAGATCGAGTTCACCATCAGCACGTCGTAGTGCTTGTACATCGCGACCGCCCGATGGAGGTTGCTCTCGAAGCGGAGGTCGATCGGCATCCAGTCCGTGTTGCCGTGCTTCGTGTTGATGAGGCTGGCGATCTCGCGGATCCTGTTGATGTACTCGACGTACTCGTCGACGTCCTGGCGCGACGGCTGGAGCATGGCAAGGAACGTGATCTGCTCCGCGAACTCCGGATGGCGGTCGAGGAAGACGTCGAACGCCTTGAAGCCCCGCAGGATGTTCTTCGAGAGGTCCGTGCGGTCGATGCGGATGATCATGTGGCGCCGGCGGCGGCGGAGGATCTGCTCCTCGATCGCCGCGACCTCCGGCGTGCGCGCCAGCTGCTCGAACGCCGGGGCGTTGATCGAGATCGGGTAGGCCCGCACCCAGACCTCGCGGCCCTCCCAGCGCACGGTCCGCCGCTCGTAGTCGACCCGGACGTCCAGCAGCTCCTCGCACGAGAGCAGGAAGTTGCGCGCGTACTTGCGGGTGTGGAAGGCGACGATGTCGTTGGCCAGCAGGCCCCGGATGATCGCCTCGCGCACGTGCGGGGGCAGCAGGCGCCAGTAGTCCGGCTGCGGCCACGGGATGTGCACGAAGAAGTGCAGGAACGCCTGCGGCCGAGCCTCCCGGATGCCGAGCGGCGCCGTGTAGAGGTGGTAGTCGTGCAGCATCACGAGCGCGTCCGGCGAGTCCGTCAGCTCGTCGATCACCGCGTCGGCGAACGCCCGGTTCGCCGCGAGGTACCCCCACTCCCACGCCTCGAGCTCCTCCTGCCGCACGTCCGGCGCGTTGGAGAGGTCCCAGAGGTAGTGCTGGATGAACCACAGCATGGGGTTTGCGATGACGTTGTAGTAGGCGTGGTAGGTCTCGGCGTCGAGCACGACGAAGCGCCCCCGCGTGTCCACGCCCACGCCCGGGAGCGGGAAGGAGCCGCCCTCGGCCTCGGCTTCCACGGCGGCGTCCTCCGGCGTGATCGCCGCCGCGATCCAGAGCGCCGGGGTGTGCTCGATGAGCCCGGAGAGCGCGCTCACGAGGCCGCCGTCGCCGCGGCGCATCGTGCGGGGGCGCCTCCCGCGGCGCTCGAATGTCGCCGGGCCGCGGTTGGAGACGAGGATGAGGCGGCCCGTGTCGCCCATCAGGTCTCGCGCAGCCGGTTGAAGATGCCGAGCCAGTCGCGCAGGAGGCGCGGGGTGAGGAAGGCGTGGCGGACGTGCCGGCGCCCGCGGCGGCCGCGCTCGCGGGCCTCGTCCGGCTGGTCGAGCGCCTGGATGCAGGCGGCAGCGGCCTCCTCCGGCGACTCGACGAGCCAGCCGGTCTCGCCGTCGACGATCTGGAGCGGGATGCCGCCCACGCGCCCGGCGACGGTGGGCCGCCCCTTCCAGAGCGCCTCTGTGACGGTCAGCCCGAAGCCCTCGCGGATCGACTTCTGGACCACCACGTCGGCGTGCGTCTGGAACGCGTTGACCTCCACGGATCCCACGTTGTTGAGGTTCGAGAGGATGAAGATGTCCGGGTCGTCGCCGGCGTACGCCATCGTCCGCTCAAAGTACTCGAAGCCCTCCGGATCGTCCGTCGCCATCGACCCGACCAGGGCCAGTTGGAGGCTGTCGAAGCGCTCGCGCACGATCCGGTACGCGTCGATCACGCCGAGCGGGTCCTTCCAGGGGTCGAAGCGCGAGACCTGGACCATGAGCGGGCGCTCCACGTCCAGGCCGAACTGGTCGACGATGTAGGCCGCGTCCTCCGGCAGCAGCGCCATGTTCTTCGGCGTCAGGGGGTCGATGGCCGGCGGCACCACCACCGGGCTCGGCGCCCCCTTCGGCGGGATGTACTGCGCCATGTGGAACACCGAGCAGTCGTACCCGGTGATGTACGGCATGAGGAAGTCCAACGCGTCCTGGTTCGGCGTGGACAGGTCGATGTGGCAGCGCCAGACCCACTTCGCGTCCTCGATCGGCGCGGCCTCGCGCAGGCCCACCGGCTGGGGGTCGTGGACGATCACGACGTCGTAAGGGTCGGCGAGCCCCCCGGCGTTGATCAGGTTGTACCGCTCGAACACCGCCTTCTCGTGCGCGTCGAGCGTTCCCGGCGCCCCCTGGAGGGCGTTGTGGAGCTTCTTCGTGACGTGGAAGAACTCGTCCCGGCCGTACATGACCTTCCAGTCCGCCTGCAGGCCGACGTCGTTCATGAGCGGCACGAGGCTCACGAGGATCTCTGCGACGCCGCCGCCGAAGCTCGTCGCGTTGACGTGCAGGACCCGCAGGCCCTCGAGCGGCGCGGCCAGCGCCCTGATCTCGCGCATGAGGTCCCGGGAGACGATGCTCGCGTAGTCGGCGAGCGACTTCCGTCCGACGTTGACCGAGCGAAGCACCGGACCGTTCTCCTCGCGCCGTCCGGCTTCGCAGCCGGGATCGCGGCCACTCTAACGGCCTCAGCGGCCGGACCCGCGCCCGTCGGCGGGGCGGCGTGTGATACGAAGCATGACCCGCGCATGCCGCTCGCCCGGGTCACGGGATGCTCAACGGACGCCTCTACCGCAACGCGTGGCTGGTGGCGGGGATCGCCCTCGTCGTCGCCTTCTTGACCCTCGCGCCGATCCAGGAGCCCCCGCCGTCGGACATCGTGACCGTGTTCGACGCCGCCTCCGCCGCCTCGCTGACCGGCGAGCTGGAGGCCGTCGCTGACACGCGCGCGTCGGGATCCCCCGGAGCGGTGGCGGCCGCCGCCTGGGTGCAGCGGCGCTTCCGCGAACTGGCCGGCGGCGACCGGCGCACCGGCGTGCAGCACATGGCCGTGCGCGCGGACGGCCAGGACGTGCCGCTCACCAACGTGTTCTTCGCCGTCCCCGCCACGGCCGACACACGCTCCCGCCGGGTGATCCTGGTGGTCGCGCCCCGTGACACGCCGCCTGGCGTCGCGTCCGGGGCCAGCGCCACCGGCGTGCTCGTCGAGCTCGCCCGCTTCGCGACGACGGTCCGCTACCACCATCCGCTGCTCTTCCTCTCGACGGACGGCAGCGTGCTCGGGAACGCCGGCGCGCGCTGGTTCCTGCACAGCGCCTCGCGCCCGGCCATCGCGGGGGCGATCGTGCTCGACGCCCCGGCCGACGCGACCGGGACGCGCGTCCACCTCTGGGAGGACGGCGGGGCGCGCCAGGCGCTCGGCATGCGGGTGCCGGCCGAGCGGGAGGTGCGCCTGGCGGGTGGACAGCCCTCCCCGGTGCCCGGCCTCGGCCGTCAGCTCCTGCGGCTGGCGGCGCCGGAGACGCGCGGCGACCAGGCGCCGTTCATCGCGGCGGGGGTGCCCGCGATCACGCTGGCAAACCGGGCGGAGGGGCCGCTCGAGCCGGCGTCGCGGCCGACGCCGGAACGGCTCGACCTGGTCGGGAACGCGGCTCAGGGGCTGCTCGGATCGGTCGACGCCGTGGAGCGCCCGCCGGCACCGGACACCGGCCTGGCATTCGCCGGGAAGACGCTGCGCCCGGCGGTCGCCCGTCTCGCGCTCCTCCTGCTCACGCTGCCGCTCCTCGTGATGGCCCTCGACGCGGGCACCCGCCTGCGCCGCGCCCGCGTGCGCCTCGCGCCCGGGATGGCCGGGGTCGCCTGGCGCTTCGCGGCCCCCATGGCGGCGCTCTTCGTCGCCCACCTGCTCAGCATGTACGGGGTGATCCCGGCTCCCGTCCTCGGCCGGCCGCCGCTGCCCGGGGACGTCGGCTTCGACAGCCTCGCCGGCCTGTCGGTGGTGCTCGTCGCGCTCGTCTCGGTCGGCGTCTGGGCCCTCACCCGCCGGCGCGCGCTGGCCGCGAGCTCGAGCGCTGCCGCCGAGGCCACCGCGGCCCTGATCTGGATCAGCCTGCTGGCGCTGATCGCCTGGTGGTGGACGCCGTTCGCGCTCGTCTTCATCCTCCCGGCGGGGCACGCGGCGCTCGGCGCCACCGTCGTGCGCCGCAAGTGGCAGGTGTGGCTGCTCGCGGCGATCGCCGTGGTCGCGCCGCTCGCGCTCGTCGGCATCGTGTCCGGCGCGATCGACCGGAACCCCTTCACCGCCGTCTGGTACCTGATCGAGACGTCCGCCAGCGGCGCGCGCGGCTGGGTCGGCCCCACGCTCGCCACGCTCGTGGGGGTCGCCGTGTGGTGCCTCGCCGCGCCGGCCGTGCGCCGGGGTGGGAAGACGCTTCCGGCGCCCCGGCGGCGCCGAGCCGCCCGCGCCCCCGTGGTGTAGCGTTCCGCACAAGCGCTACGGTCAGGAGCGCGAACCGGAGGGAGATGCTCAGTGGCGGAGGAGCCCCGGCGCCGAGACGCCGCACGATCCCGTCAGGCGATCCTCGATGCCGCCGAGCGGCTCTTCGCCGAGGGCGGCTACGACGCGGTCACGCTTCAGGCCGTCGGTGCCGCGGCGGGCGTCTCTCGCGGCACGCCCGGCTACTTCTTCGGCTCCAAGGAGCGCCTCTACCGCGCCGTTCTCGACCGCGCGTCGGGCGAGCTCGACGCCCTCGCCGACCGTCTCGCGGCCGCCGTCCGCCAGGACGGCGGCATCGACGCGGCGCTCGAGCGCACGGTGCGCGAGTACATGGACTTCGTGGCCACCCGGCGGCAGCTCGTCCACCTGCTCGAGCGGGAGTCGGTGGACGGCTCGCCGCTGACCGGGCGCGCCCCGCAGGTCGCGGTCGTCGCGGCGGCGCTCGAGCCCCTGTCCGGCGACCTCGCCAATGCGAACGGCGCGGCCGCCCAGCCGGCGCAGCTCGCCCTCTCGCTGGCCACCCTCTGCTGGGGCGCGGTCGCGCAGGGGCCGCTCGCGGCCCGCGCCGCCGGGCTCGACGCCGATGACCCGGCCTTCATCGAGGCCCGCAAGCGCCACGTCGTCGCGCTGGCCCTCGGGGCCGTCGGCGGTGCAACCGCGACGCAGGCAGAGCCCGCCGCCGCCGGCGCCGGCGGCAAGGGCAAGAAGAAGCGCAAGAAGAAGGGCTGAGGCCGGCCGAGGCCCTCAGCCGGTGCGAAGCAGGCGCACCGGCTCGCCCGTCCGCACCGCGCGGCCCGGCTCGAGCAGGGCCAGCGCCTCCGCGCCGACCAGCGAGCCGATGCGGTGCGAGCTCTGGTCGCCGGTGGGGAGGGCCACCGGGCCGTCCGGCCCGTCCGCGAGCACGCAGCGCACGGCGTGCGCGCGCCCCTCCGGCGGCGGCCAACCCCCGCCGGCGCGAGCGGTCTCGAAGCGGGGGCGCGGGTCCGTCCATCCGGACAGCGCCCGGATCGCCGGACGGACGAGCAGGTGGACGCCGACCAGGGCCGAGGCAGGGTTCCCCGGCAGCCCGAGCACCGGCACCGGCCCGCGCACCCCGAACGCGCACGGCCGGCCCGGCTTCAGGTCGATGCCCCAGAAGCGCTCCTCGACGCCGAGTGCGCCCAGCACGCCGCGCACGAGGTCGCGCTCGCCGACCGAGACCCCCGCCGAGCTCACCACGGCGTCGTGCTCGAGTGCCCGCGCCAGGAGGTCGCGCAGCGGCGCCTCGGCGTCCGTGGCGATGCCGAGCGGCACGGGCTCGGCGGCCTCCGCCGACACGGCCCAGGCGATGGAGGTTGCGTTGGCGTCGCGGATCTGCGCGGGACCCGGCTCCGCCTCGGGGGGCACGAGCTCGGCGCCGGTCGAGACGATCGCCACCCGCGGGCGGCGGTGGACCCGCACCCGCACGGCGCCGACCGCCGCCAGGAGCGCACCCTCGGCGGGGCCCAAGCGCGTCCCGGCGGCCAGCGGGCCGGCCCCGGCCGCCAGGTCGCTCCCCGGCTCGCGGACGAAGCGGCCGGCGGGCACCGGGCCGGGCAGGCGGACCGAGCCGTCCGCGGCCGCGGCGTCCTCGATCGGCACGACCGCGTCGGCGCCGGCCGGGATCGGCGCGCCGGTGGCCACCGGGGCGGCGTGGCCCTCGGGAAGCGGGCCCGGCGCGGTCCCCGCCGGGACCCGCGGCGCCAGCGGCAGCGTCGCCGCACCGGAGGCGAGGTCGGCCGATCGCACCGCGAAGCCGTCCATCGCGCTGTTGGCGAAGGGCGGGATCGGGACCCGTACGGCCGGCGCCTCCGCCAGCACGCGGCCGCCCGCGTCGGCCAGCGCGACCTCCTCCACGTCGAGCGGGGAACAGGCGTCCAGGACGGCCGCGAGCGCCTCGTCGTAGCCGATCGGCGG
>DATFWK010000183.1:0-5799 GCA_035259345.1 Miltoncostaeaceae bacterium
CGCCCGCCACGACTGGCCGCTCCTCGCAGCCGCCCTGGCCGGGACGGCGCTCGCCCTCGCGGCGCCGAGGGCCCGGCGCGGCGCGGCGGTGACCCTCGTCGCCGCAGGGCTGCTCGCGACCGCGTATCTCGCGAAGAACCCGGGCTCGGACCGCTACCTCGCGCTCCTGCTCCCGGCGGCGGCCGTGCTGGCCGGCCTCGGGGTCGCCTCCGTGGACGGGCCGCGCCGGCGCGCGCTGGCCGCGGCCGCCGGCGCCGCCGCGATTCTGGCCGCCCTCGCCGTCGGCGGCCCACCGCCGCCGGGGCCGGACATGTTCCCGGCCATCGCCGCCCGCGTGCGGACGCTTCCGCCCGGGCCGCTCCTCACGGCCGCGCCCGACGCCTACGGGGTGCTGCTGCCGGACCGGCCGGTCCGCGCCCTTCGGCCGGGCGCCTTCGGGCTGGTGCTCCTCGACGCGGCCCAGCGGGCGTACGAGCCCGAGGTCGCCGCCCGCGGGCGGGTCGTCGCCCGCCTCGATCCCGGCGCCGGCTTCCGCCGACCGGACGGAGCTGTGGACCGGGAACCGGCCGCGATCGTGCGAGGGATCGTCGTTCCGATCACGCCCTGAGCGGCCGGCAGGGGACGCGCCCCCCTAGAGGATCCGGTCGCGCCTGGCCGCCCGCGCGTAGGAGACGAGCTCAGGCCGCCGCGCGGCGTCGTCGGCGAGGAACCGCTCGATGATCTGGCCGGCCGGGCTCTCGGGCGTCCCACCCGTGGCGTGCCCGAGACCGTGGAGGGCGGCCTCCTGGCATGCGGCGGAGGGAAGCGCGAGGACCTCCTCGAGCACCCTCATCATCCGCGCGTCGATCGCGTCCCGCTCCGGGCTTCCTCCCTTGGGATACCACGGGAAGGCGTCCCACCACATGAAGCAGCTGCTGAGGAGCGGCTCGGATGGCTCGTCGTCCGGATGTGCGATGCGGTCGCCGCAGCGCGGCGCGTACACCTGCCGGAACAGCTCGCCGATCCCGGCGACAATGGCAAGCCGAAGCTCGAGCGGCACCGTCTCCGAGACGGCGGTGTGCCCGTACTCCGCGAACGACGGCGAGCTCAGGTAGTTGAGGCCCTGGCCCGCCTGAGCGTCGGTGTAGGGAGCGAGCAGCTCGCCGGCGTCCCGGAAGAAGCGGTCGACGTACGGCGCCGCGACGGCGATTGACACAGGCCAGCAGTCGGCGTCGAACTCCCAGTACCAAGGGCGTGGTTGGTACGGGTGATCGAAGACGTGACTCACCCACGCCGGAAACGACAGGTCCTCTGGGAGGCACACCACCGGAGTCTCCCACCTGCCGCCCGAGGCACCCCTTCGAGCCGCGTCAGCCTGGCGGGCTCGGCGGGCTTCCCTCGTCCGGCGGCCGCTCGGTGAGGTCCTTCCAGTAGAACCAGGCGTCGTCCAGCTGGCCGTCCGGATCGCGGGCCCAGCGCGGGACGATGCCGATCAGCGTCCATCCCAGGCGCTCGTAGAGCCGCTCGACGGCGGGCGTCGCGGTGTCGAGGAGCAGGAGCCAGCGCCCGGCGTCGAGGGCCTCGTGCTCGACCGCCCGCATCAGCGCCTCCCCCACCCCGTGCCGGCGCTCGTCGGAGTGGACCAGGAGCTTCCCGAGCGTCGCGCGATGGGTCTGGCTCGGCAGCGTGTCCGTCTCCAGCTGGATCGTGCCGACGACCGTGCCATCGGACCGCTCCGCGACCAGCAGGCGCACGCGCCCGTCGGCGACGGCACCCTCGACCCGGCGCCAGTAGGCGTCGGCCTCCTCCGCGTCCAGCGGTTCCAGGAAGCCGACGGCCGCCCCCTTGGCGACCGAGTCGAGCAGGAGCTCGGCGAGGCGGGGGCGGACGCCGTCCATCGCCGCGGCGTCCAGCGTCCGCACCTGGATGGGCTCGGTCACCCCCGCGTCGTACCCGCTCCGGCGGACCGCCTACCGGGCCGTGGGCCGTCAGCGCAGCGCGCGGCGGGTGAACGCCCGGACGGAGACCGCCGTCAGGACGAGCCCAAAGGCCGCGAGCACCGCGGTGCTGAGCGCGGCCATGGCCGTGGCGTTGCCCATGCCCCAGATGTGGTCCAGCCCCGCCCGGTCGCCGAGCAGCCCATAGCGCATCACCGCGAGCGCGTGGGTCAGCGGCAGTAGCTTCGCGATCCAGGTGAGCGCGGCGGGCATCGCGGTGATCGGGAAGAGCGAGCCGGCCAGGAACCAGGGCACGATCGCGATCGCCGGCACCCGGGCGATGTACTCCTCCTGCTTGGGCACCCGGCCGGCCAGGACCTCGGCCGCCCCGTACATCCCCACCGTGAAGAGCGCCCCGGCGGCGACGAACCAGAGGACGCCGGTGCCGCTCGCATTGAAGTCGATGCCACGCGCGATCGCGGCGCCGATCAGCACGACGACCTGAAGCGCCGTGACCGCGAACGCGACCACGAGGTTGCCCAGGACGAGCAGCGCGCGGCGGATCGGCGCGGCGAGGAGCTCGCGCTGGGCGCCGGTCTCCCGGTCGACGATCACGCCGAGGCCGGCAAACATCGTGTTCAGCGGGATGAGCAGACCGACGGTGCCGAGCGCGACGAAGGCCTCGTAGCTCGCGTCCGTGTGGAGCGCCTCGTGCAGCGCGGGCGCGATGACGAGCGCGAACAGGATCGGGGTCAGCAGCGGGACGAGCAGCTCCCGCGGGGTGCGCGCCGTGAGCCGGAAGCGCCGCCGCGCGAGCGTGGTGAGCGGCTCGAGGATCGGCGCAGCAAGGGCGAGCCGGCGCGGAGGCCGGCCGGCGACATGCGTGATGGTGCTCATTTTCGGACTCCTTTCAGGCGGCCTCGGCGAGCCCGGCGCCGGTGAGCCGCATGTAGACGTCGTCGAGGGTCGGCCTGCGCGTGCCGACCGCGCCGCCGAGCCCGAGGTCACGGATCAGCGCGATCGCATCCCCGGGGGACCGGTCGTGCAGCGGGACGGTCAGGGTGGACCCGACGGCGAACGCGTCGTCTCCCGCCACCTCGTGCGCACGGAGCGCGGCGAGCGCGCCCGCGGGGTCGCCGTCGGCCCGCAGCTCCACGAGCTCCTCCCCCAGGCCGGCGAGCAGGGTGCTGGGCCGGTCCAGCGCGACGACGCGGCCCGCATGCATGATCGCGATGCGGTCGCAGAGGCGTTCCGCCTCCTCGAGGTAGTGGGTCGTGAGGAAGATCGTCACCTCGCTGCGAGCGCGCAGGCCTGCGATCAGGTCGAGCAGCTCGGCCCGGATCAGCGGGTCGAGCCCGACGGTCGGCTCGTCGAGGAAGAGCACGCGCGGCTCGGAGACCAGGGCCCGGGCGATCTCGAGGCGACGGCGCTCGCCGCCGCTGTAACCGCCGACGGCTCGCTCGACGAGGCCCGAGAGTGCGAACGCGCGGACGATCTCGTCGATCCGCCGGCGCGCCTCCGGCCGAGCCACGCCCCAGAGCTCGGCGTGTACCTCGAGGTTCTGCCGGCCGGTGAGCGAACGGTCGACGACCGGCTCCTGGAAGACGACGCTGCTCGCCCGGCGCGCCGCCAGCGGTTCGCGCGCGACGTCGAAGCCCGCGACCCGGGCGGTCCCGCTCGTCGGCGCGACCGTCATCGTGAGCATGCCAATCGTCGTGGACTTGCCGGCGCCGTTCGGCCCGATCAGGCCGAAGACCTCGCCGGGGCGGACCTCGAGGTCGAGGCCCGCGACGGCCTCCTTGCCGCCCGGGTACACCTTCCGAAGCTGTCGTGTCTCGATCACCGGACTCCTCCATCGTCGGCGCGGCCGTCACATCGGCCGCGCACCCCTCGTCTCCCCTGTGACGGATCGGACGGGGAGGATGTGACGGTGGACGCGAAGGAGCTGCAGGCGGAGGAGTTCGAGCGGCACCGGCCGCAGCTGCGGGCGGTGGCCTACCGGATGCTCGGCTCGTTGACCGAGGCGGACGACGCCGTGCAGGAGGCCTGGCTGCGGCTGAACCGGGCGGATGGGGACGCGGTCGCGAACATGGGCGCCTGGCTCACCACCGTTGTCGCGCGCATCTCGCTCGACATGCTGCGGGCCCGCCGGGCGCGCCGGGAGGAATCGATGGGCGACTGGCTTCCCGAGCCGATCGTCGCCGTCGAGCCCGACGACGACCCGGAGGAGGAGGCCCTCATCGCCGACTCGGTCGGCCTCGCGCTCCTCGTCGTGCTCGAGACGCTAACGCCGGCGGAGCGGCTCGCGTTCGTGCTTCACGACATGTTCGCGGTGCCCTTCGACGAGATTGCGGCCATCGTCGACCGCTCACCGGCGGCCGCACGTCAGCTCGCGAGCCGCGCGCGGCGGCGCGTCCGCGGCGCGGCGCCGCCTCCGGACGCCGACCTGCGCGAGCAGCGCCGGGTCGTCGACGCGTTTCTCGCGGCCGCGCGGGACGGTGACTTCGACGCTCTCGTCGCGGTCCTCGACCCCGACGTGGTCTTCCGCGCGCACCGCGGCGGGCTGGCCCCCGAGGCCCGCGCCGGCGAGGTCGTGCGCGGTGGCGAGGCCGTCGCCCGCCGGGTGCTCGAGCGCGGCGTCCGGTTCGCGCCCTTCGCGCGGCCGGCCCTGGTCAACGGGGCGGCCGGCGCGGTCGTCCCCCTCGGCCGCGGCCTCATGGCCGTGATCGGGTTCAGCGTCGCCGGCGGCCACATCCAGGCGATCGACTTCATCCTGGACCCCGAGCGACGCCCCGGGGCCGCCGGCGCGGGGACCTGACCGCCCCGGGGCCGGATCAGCCGGGGGCAGGATCGAGCGCGCTGCGACCCGGCGGGAGCTTCACCATCACGATCGTGCCGCCGTACTGGAACAGGGCCGCCGCCCGCAGCCACGGGCTGTACCTGGCCCTTCGGAACAGGGCCCGCCCGAGCCGGCGGCGCCCCACGCGCGGATCGTTCTCGTCCATGAGGTCGATCAGGGAGTAGAAGCGCGCGAATCCGGCCTCCCGCCCCATCTCGCACAGCCTCGCGAATGTGAACCAGTGGACCGCCGGCAGCCGCGTGTGGTTGGCGAGGCTGGGGTCGTAATGGTGGTGCTGATAGACGAACGACTCGCGAACGGTGGCCGGCAGCCAGTTGAAGAAGCGGATCCTGTACTCGCCGTTGAGCCCGGTGAGCGAGATCTCGTAGCGGTTCGTCGTCGTGAGGTAGAGGGCGCCGCCCGGGCGCAGCAGGCGGCACATCTCGTCGAGGGACTTCGACGGCGAGGTCACGTGCTCGAGCACGCTCTCGGCGAACACGACGTCGAACGAGCCGTCGGGGAGCGGTATCGCCTCCGCGGCGCCCTCGATGACCGCGGCCTCGGACCCCAGGTACTGCCGGGCCGCCGCCACGAACGCGGGCACGGGCTCGAGCCCGACGGCGTCGTGCCCGGCCTCCCGCAGCAGGCGCACCAGGCCTGGCGTGGGCCCGCAGCCGATCACGAGGATCCGCTTGGGCGGCGAGACATCGACGAGGCGCGACAGGCGGCCGAGGAGGCGGCCCAGGTATGCGGGGTCGCGGTCCTTCTGCTCCTGGTGCCCGGTCTGCTCGAGCCCCGGGTAGCCGTCGATGAGCTTGCGC
The DNA here is from genome assembly GCA_035259345.1 of Miltoncostaeaceae bacterium. Classification (GTDB taxonomy): domain Bacteria; phylum Actinomycetota; class Thermoleophilia; order Miltoncostaeales; family Miltoncostaeaceae; genus DATFWK01. Next base: position 5,577 of record DATFWK010000183.1, read on the forward strand.
TCCCGGTAGAGGCCGGCGCGGCCGTCGCGCGCCAGGGCGTCGTCGCCTTGGGGCGGCGCGGATGCCGTCTGCGCCGGGCTTTCGGCGCGCGCGATCGGCTCGCCGATCACGGCGAGCACAGCACGCCGCAAGACCCCGCCCAGGAACGTCGGCCCCTCACCCACCAGCAAGGTCTGTTGCCTGGCTCGGCGACCTCGAAACATCCCGGAGGCCGCGAGCGGAC
>DATFWK010000184.1:0-4096 GCA_035259345.1 Miltoncostaeaceae bacterium
AACCGCCGCTCCGTGCCCGCGTTGTAGAGGTAGTCGCCCGCCCGCCCGAGCACGCCGTTCTGGCCGGCCTGCAGGATCAGCGTGGCCGCCTCGCCGGCGCCCTGGCGGACGGCGGAGGCGGGGCTCGCGCGGCCGTCGCGCGGCTCCGCCGACACGCGGCCGTCGACGTGGAACGAGTCCCCAACGCCGGAGGCGTCCACCGTGCGCAGGACCATCGTGTCGCCCACATACGCCCGCGGGATCGGCGTGAAGGGGTCGCCGTGGGTGAACGAGCTGAAGATCAGCGACGGGTCAGTTAGCGGCGGCAGCAGGCGGTCGGTCTGGGGCTCGGCCCGCAGGTTCACCGACGGCGGGGTGGTCGTGCCGCCGTCGATCAGCATCAGGGACGCCTCGCGGAAGTTCGCGGGCACGCCCGGAGCGAGCGTCGCGGACGGGTCGGCGTTCCGCACGTCGACGATGGACCCGGAGGTCACCGGCGCGCCGCTGATCGGGTCGTGGTAGGTCGAGCCGGGCGGCTCGACCACCAGCTGGCCGACGAGCCCGTGGCCCCAGTTGTGCAGGCGGTCGCCGGTGTCGCGGAAGACCACGCCGTCGAGCTGGGCGTCCGGGTACCACGTCGACCGGGCGAACTCGGTGCCCGCCCACTCGCCCGCGGCGTGGCTGAAGCGCAGGCCGGTGGTGAGCGGCACAACGCCGCCGGGGAAGAGCGGGTCCGCCCCGGGTGCGATCTGGACGACCTCGATGTTCTCCTGGCCCTCGCCGACCGCGATCCAGATGCCGGGGTGGAGGCGCCCGGTCGCGCCGAGCGTGATCGAGGACGCGCCGGCGGCGGCCGGGAAGAGGAGCTGGGCGTCGTTCAGCTGGTACGGGCGCACGGCCTGGCCGAAGGCGTACCCCCCGCTGGCCCCGTCGGAGCCGCTCGGGTCGAGCTGGGTGTCCTGGCCGGCCAGCCCGGTCATCGGGAAGGGCTGCGCCGGCTCGGCGGTCTGCTCGCTCGTCAGCGTGAGCCCGACGCAGTCACCGGCGTTCGCCCGGATCGTGAGTGGCTCAGACGCCCGCTGGCCGGAGCGGATGCCGGCCGTGTCACCCGCCAGCGCGAAGATCTTCCCGAGCGTGTCTGTCTGGCCGAGCTGGGTGCGCGCGATCGGCAGCTGGATCGAGACGAGGTTGAACTGCCGCAGCGGCGCCCCGGCCGGGCAGATGCCGTCCGGCCGGTTCGCATACGGGTCGGTTCCCGCCGACGTCCGGTCGGCGCGCTCGCCGACCACGGGCGCGCCCGAGTGCCCGTTCGGCGGGTACGGCGCGCCCAGTCCGATGTGCGGCCGAAGCAGCGGGAAGGCCGGGCGCCCCGTGACCGGGTTGAAGAGGATCGCCGGGCGGATGGCCAGGCCCTGCGCCACCGGGATGTCCCCGGGCAGGAGGCCAGGATGCCCCGGCGGGAAGCGGTTCGGCGGGTCGTCCGTGCGGCCCAGGCCGGGGTACGTGCCGGGGAAGGCCGCGCTGACGTTGAGCCCGTTGTCCTCGGGCTCGCCCAGGTAGAGCGGGGCCGCCGGGTTCGAGTTGTCGACGCTCCAGTCCATCACGCTGCGGTCGAGCGCGCGCACGTCCGGGTTGAGCGGGTCGGTGGCGCGCACCCCCGGGGGCGGCAGCTGCGGGGTGATCCACGCCGACAGGTTCGCGGCGGTCAGCGTGGTCCCGTCGGGCATCGTGAGCCCGATGAGCCCAGCGGAGGTGACCGGCGCGGGCGGCGCCGGACGGTCCGGCAGGGGCTGGAAGCTCGGCTGGAGCGTGTCGTACACGCGCCACAGGCCCCACATGCCGGCGTCGTGGTTCGCGGCGGACGACGAGTCGTACGCATAGTCCCCGGGGACCTGCTGGGTGCCGCCCGCGCCGCCCTCGACCTCGAGGTTGAAGCTCTCGCCCGGGCCGATCGACTGGGTGTCCGTCCGCTGCGCGCTGGTCTGCAGCGGCGGCGCCTTGGTCAGGCCGCTGGCGTTCGGGTCCCACGACGGGTCCGAGCGCGGGTTCGACCGCCAGCGCACGCCGTCGATGTGGAACGAGTTGAAGACCTCGGAGCCGCCGTTCAGTAGCCGGATCTTCGTCGGGTCGCCGACGTATCCGCGCGGCATCGGCGTCGCGGGGTCGCCGAACGTGTACGAGTTCTCGGCGAACGCCTGGAGGTCGTTGTTCACGTCGAGCCGGTGCATGTACGGCTCGGTGCGGTAGTTGATCGCGCGCGCTGCCGGGCGGGTTCCGCCCGTGTGGACGTCCACGTCAGGCAGGGCCGTGATGGGCACCGCGACGGTCGGGGCGCCGACCGGGTTGGGGATCGTGCGGGAGTCGGTCGAGATCGTGTACGCCTCGTCGCCCACGGAGGACAGGATCAGCACGCTCTCCCGGAACGCCCGGCCGCTGCCGGGCGCGATCGTGGCCTCCCACCCCGACGCGAGGGGCGAGCCGTCGTCGTCGCTGGTGTAGGTCGAGCCGGGCGGCTCGACGACGAGCGCGCCGAAGAGCCCGTGGCTCACGGCGTCGCGCTGGCCGGGGCCGGGGCGGATGTAGTGCGCGCCCTCGACGAGGGGGTCGTTCGGCACGAAGTAGCGGTACACCGTCGAGGAGCCGGGCGGCGCGGAGGAGCTCGCGTTCGTGCCGATCGCGTCGCCGGAGGAGCCCACCGAGGAGACCAGGCCGTCGATGTGCATGCCGATGTCGATGCCGAGCTGGTTCGTGAAGGAGATCTCGAGGCAGTCGCCAAGGTTCGCCCGGATGACCAGCGGCTGGATAGGGTCGTCCCTTAGGCCCGGCGTCACCCGCCTCGTGCCCTCCGCGGTCCGGATCGCGCTGATCTGGGAGCGCAGCGCGTACATCCTGCCGACCGGGTCGAAGTCGCCCTGCCGATCGAGCGGGATCGTCACGTTGATCGCGTCCACCTGGTACGAGCGCAGCGGCGCGCCCGCCGGGCACGGGTTGCCCGGGTCGGCGGCGCGGGCGTGCTGCGGCAGGCCGGCGAGCGCCGCGAGGAGGCCCGCGGCGGCGAGTACGCCCAGCAGGACGGCCCGGCGGCGGCCCGGCGAGGAGGCGAGGGAGGCGAGGGAGGCGAGCGTCTGGGTCATGTGAAGGTCAGCTGTGGACGTGGCCGAGGTCCGGCTTGGGACCCCGGTCGACCTTGCCGAGGTCGACGAGGAAGGGCGCCGCCCTGGCGGCGTCGTGGTACCGCAGCGTCAGCCGCTTGCCGTTGCGCGGGACGACGAAGACGAGCGTCGCCTCGATGGCGGCGCCGGGCTGGAGGGTTCCCGAGGTCACGGTCGCGGAGCGCACGAGGACCGGCCGGCGCGCGCCGCCCACCATGACGTCGAACTGGTCCGCCGCGTAGGGCTGGACGCCATCCGTCAGGTTCTTGATCGTCGTGCTGACCTCGAGCTGGAGCTGGCTCGGGGCGACGTAGCCGCCGATGCCGTGGGTCGCCCCGGCCAGGGCCTTCGCGCCGAGCCCCGCCTGGCGCTCGACCCCGTCGATCGAGACGGCGCCGAAGCTCGTCGGGATCACCGAGCCGACCGCGTAGCTCTGCCGCACCGGGATCTCGACCTTCTTGGAGTCGCCGCGGATCAGGCCGGCGGCGACCACGCCGCCGATCAGCGCCGCCAGCGCGGCGACCGCGACCACGAGGATGACGACCCTGTTGGAGCGCACGCCGGTCACCGCTTCGCCGTCTTCGCCCTGGAGGGCTGGGCGTCAGGGCCGCCTGCCGGGGGCTTCGCGATCTTGATCGTCAGGCTGTCGGTGACGAGGAGGCGGCTCGCGCTCTTCCCCGCCTGCACCGCGATGGCCAGCCGCGTGCCGGCCCTGAGCGTCCTGAGCTGGGCGGCCGTGAGGCGCTTGCGGAACACGTTCCACTTCCCCGGCTTGAGCGTGCCAACCGGCAGCACGAGGCGGGCGACGCTCTTCGACGTCTTGCCCTTGACCCTGACGGCGTTCAGCACGATGCGCGCGAACTTCGCGTCGGGCGCGGCCTGGAACGCGACCGTCATGGACCCCGAGCTGGAGATGCTCGCCACGGCACGCTTGCGGGCAGAAGGCTTGACCTGCGTCGGCGAGG
>DATFWK010000185.1:0-16985 GCA_035259345.1 Miltoncostaeaceae bacterium
GCGCACCAGGCGCGCGGCCAGGGTGCCGTTCCGAAGCCGCCGGATCGCCGTCACGTGCACGCGCGCGCCGATCGTGGGCCGCCGCGTGGTGTGCACCGCGAGCAGCTTGCCGCCGCCGAGGGCGACGGTGGCGGTGGTCGACCGCGCGCGGTAGTCCACGACGACCCCTGAGCGCGCGGGCGCCGCATGGGCCAGCGCGGGAACCGCCGCCACCGCGGCCAGCGCCCCGATCAAGATGACCCGTCCTCGCATGAGGCACTCCTCCTTGTGCTGCGGCGCGTCCCCACACGCCGTCTATGAAGGTCACGTTCGATGGGCGTCGGCGTTTACTTGCCCGGGCTGGGCGCGTTCAGGTGGCGTTCACGACTCCGGCGCCCGCGACGACCAGGCCCCGTTCAGGCGCCGATCAGCCGGGCCCTGTGACCCTGCCGCCCATGACGCGGAAGCTCGCAGCGCCGGGCCGGCGTTTCGTCTCGGCAGTCCACGGCATGATGAGGTCGTGATCGCCCCGCGGGATCCGGGCACGGGCCGCCGAGCCTGATCGCTCATGACGCGCGCCCGCCGCCCCGGGAGCCGGGTCGTCAGACGCCGACGGCGCGTCGCGCTGCTGCTGGTGGCCGCGGTGCTCGCGATCGGGATCTCGGCGCTCGCTGTGCAGCGCTCAGGCGGTCCCAGGGCGGCCGGTGACGCTGCTCACGCCGGGCACAAGGTGCCCGGTGATCCGGTGGCCGGTACCGGGGGCGGGCAGAGCGTCGTCCTGCGCGAGCGGCCGGCTCGCCGGCTGGCAGCACCGGTCCAGGACGCGGCCGCGGCCTCCACGGGACGTGGGCGCGTGCTGATCGCCGGCGGCCTGACCGCAGCCGACACGTCCCGGAGCGACATCGAGGTCGTCGCCCCGGCGGGCGCGGCCGCCCGCGGGCGCCTGCCGGTGCGCCTGCACGACGCCGCGGCCGTCGCGATCGGCGGCGTCGTCTACGTCGTCGGCGGCGCCGACTTCCAGACGAGCAGCACGATCTACCGCGTCGACCCGCGGACCGGCCGCGCCGCGGCCGCCGCGCGGCTGCCGGTCCCGATGTCGGACGTCGCCGCGACGGTCCTGCGGGGGACCGCCTACATCGTCGGCGGCTACACCGGCAGCCGCTGGCTCGACACCGTGCTCGCTTGGCGGCCGGGGATGCGCCCGCATGCGGTCGCCCGCCTGCCGCAGCCCTTGCGCTATGCGGCCGTGACGGCCGCCGGCGGCCGGGTCGTGGTCGCGGGGGGCTCGACGCCGGCCGGCGCCTCGCGGCGCGTCCTGGCGCTCGACCCGGCACATGGCGCCGTCCGGGGCATCGGCCTCCTCCCGGCCCCCACGACGCATGCAGCCGCGGCCACGCTCGACGGCGTCGCCTACGTGATCGGCGGCCGCGGCGCGACCCCCGGCACCCCGACGGACCGGATCGTCGCGGTCGATCCGGGCACCGGACGCGTTCGGGCCGCGGGCCGCCTGAGCTCGCCGCGGTCGGACCTCGCTGCGGTCTCCCTCGGGGGCGGCGTGCTCTTGGTGGGCGGCCGGGGCGCCGCCACCGAGGCGACGGTGAGCCGGCTGGTCCCCACGACCCACGTGGCCTCGGCGGCCCGCCACCGCGCAATCGAGCCGCGGAACGTCTACCGGGCGGACCGTGCGGGCGCGCTCAGCCCCGTCGTGGCGCACGACCCGCCGCGCGTCTACGTCCCGAACAGCGCGAGCGACACGGTGGACGTCATCGATTCGCGCACGTACCGGGTGATCGGCCACTTCCCGGTCGGCGGGCTTCCGCAGCACGTCGTGCCCTCCTGGGACCTCCGCACGCTCTATGTGACCAACGACGCCGGCAACAGCCTCACCCCCATCGACCCGTCCACCGGGCGCCGGCGGGGGCGGCCGATCCGCGTGAACGATCCGTACAACCTCTACTTCACGCCCGACGGGCGCTACGCGATCGTGGTCGCCGAGCGGAACGCTCGGCTCGACTTCCGTGACCCGCACACCATGCGACTCATACGGTCGGTCCGCGTGCCGTGCCGGGGCGTGGACCACATGGACTTCACGGCAGACGGCCACGCGCTGCTCGCAAGCTGCGAGTTCTCGGGCCGGCTCGTGAGCGTGGACACGCGGCGGCTGCGCGTCACGGGGACGGTCGCCCTGCCGGGGGGCGGCATGCCGCAGGACGTCAAGCTCTCGCCGGACGGCTCGCGCTTCTACGTCGCGGACATGATGGCCGGAGGGGTCTGGAAGGTGGACGCCGCGACCCGCCGGGTGCTGGGGTTCGTGCGGACCGGCGCAGGCGCACACGGGCTCTACCCGAGCCGCGACGCGCGCCGGCTCTACGTCTCGAACCGCGGCGCGGGAACGGTGTCGGTCCTGTCGTTCGCGACCGGACGGGTCGTCGCGACCTGGCGGATCCCCGGCGGCAGCCCGGACATGGGTGGCGTCTCGGCGGACGGCCGCGTGCTCTGGCTGTCGGGGCGCTACGACGGCGAGGTCTACGCCATCGACACCCGGACCGGCCGGCTCATCGCGCGCATCCGGGTCGGGTCGGGGCCGCACGGCGTCTGCGTCTGGCCGCAGCCCGGCCGGTACTCGCTCGGCCACACCGGGATCCTGCGATGAGTGAGGACGCGCCCGGCCGCGGCGCCCGCATCCTCGTCCTGAGCGCCGAGGTCGGCGAGGGGCATGTCGCGGCCGCACGCGCGCTGGCCGCCGGCATGAGCGCGCCGCCGTTCTCGGCCGACGTCGCGGTGGTCGACGGGCTGGCCGCGCTCGGCGGGCCGCTGCGCGCCATGATCCGCGACGGCTACCGGCTGCAGCTGCGGGTCGCGCCCTGGTCCTACGGCGCCCTCTTCGCGCTGGCGACGCACCCGCCCGGCCTCTGGGCCGCCCGCGGCGGCCTGTCGCTCCTGGCGGGCCGCCGGCTCGGCAGCCTGGTCCGCTCGCACCGTCCCGACGTCGTCGTCTCGACCTTCCCGGCGCTCACGAGCGTACTCGGCCGGCTGCGCCGGCGCGGGCGCCTGTCCGCGACGCTGGTCGCCACCGTCACCGACCTCCACGCGCACGCACTCTGGGCCCATCGCGGCGTCGACCTCCACCTGGTGATGCACGAGGCCTGCCTGGCCCAGGTCGAGCGCGTCGCGGGCCCGGGCAGCGCCCGCGTCGTCCAGCCGCTCGTCGCGCCCGGGTTCCTCGCGCCGACCGAGCGCGGAGCGGCGCGGCGCGCGCTCGGCCTCCCCGGGGACGGAACGCTGATCCTCATCTCCGGCGGCGGCTGGGGGGTGGGCGACCTCACCGGGGGCGTCGAGGGGGCGCTGCGGCTGAGCGCCGCGCGCATCGTGTGCATCTGCGGGAGGAACGAGCCGGTCGAGCGGCACCTCGCCGAGCTCTATGCGGGCGACGAGCGGGTGGTCGTCCTGGGCTTCACCGAGCGGATGAGCGAGCTCCTCGCGGCTGCCGACGCCGTCGTCCACACGACGGGCGGCATGACCTGCCTCGAGGCCCTCGCCTGCGGGTGCCCGATGGTCGCCTTCGGCGCGCCGCCCGGGCACCTGAAGGCCAACGCCCGGGCGCTGGGGAGGGCCGGGCTCGGCGCCGTCGCCCGGACGGCCGCGGAGCTTCCCGCCGCCCTCGCGGGCATCCTGCCCCGGGCGGGCCGGCCCGTGGCGGACGGGCTTCCGAGCGCGGCAAGCGCGATCGCCGCCGCTCCCAAGCGGGTGATCCCGATCCCGCACTGGCGGATCGTGTCGGCGAGGGCCTGTCTGGCCGCCCTCATGCTGCTGCTCGTGACCTCCTGGAGTCTCTCGAGCGACGACGCTTTTCCGCTCGTGGCCGCCGCCCTGGAGGTGGCGCCCATCACGTCGGTGCGCTCCACGCTCCCCGACGTGGGGCTGGTCGTCGCCGGGCCGCCCGGCCTCGACCGGTCGGTGCTGCGGCGGGTCGCGGCCGCCCGCGGCCGGGCCGACATCGCGATCTCGGCCCCGGGCTCGCCCGCTCTCGACCGGATGGTGCGCCGCTCGGGCGGGGAGCTGCTCCCGGCGCTCGGCGCCGGCGCCCTGACCGGATGGTGGCGGACCGCCGGCCGGCTCGGGCGGCTCGCCCGGGGGCTCGACGCCCGTGCGCCCCGGCTCTACCTGGTCCCGCGCTCCGGGTTTTCGCTGGGCGAGTACCTGCTCGCCAGGCGCCGCGGCTGGCGGCCGGTCGGCGGGGCCCTCGACTTCGCGGCCGGTGAGCCCGCGCCGCCCGCGGCCCCCCGTCCCGGGGAGGTGATCGTGCTGTGGCTCTCGTCCGACCGGGCCGCCTCGCTCGCGCTCGTGGATCGCGCGCTCGACTCGCTGGCGGACGCCGGGCTCACGCCGGTCACCGTCGGGTCGCTCGTGGACGCCGCCGGCGCGCGCGGATGAGCCGTCGCCGGACGCTGGCGGCGACGGTCCCCGCGGCCGGGCTCGCCGCCTGGTCGCTCCCCGCCGCCGCCAAGGCGAGCGGCCGGTTCGGCACGCTGCTGGGCGTGCGCTCGCGGCTCGCCGGCCGGCCGGACGTCGCGCTCACCTTCGACGACGGCCCCCACCCGTCGGGCACCCCCGCCGTGCTCGAGGCCCTCGCCGCCGCCGGCGCGTCTGCGACGTTCTTCCTCGTCGGCGAGCAGGTCGAGCGCCACCCCGCCCTGGCCCGGGAGGTCCTCGCGGCGGGTCACGAGATCGCCGTCCACTGCCACCGCCACCGCAACCTCCTGCGCCTCACGCCGGGCCAGACCGGCGAGGACCTCGTCCGGGCCGAATCCGCCATCGCGGATGTGACCGGCCGGGCCGTCGACCGGTACCGGCCCCCGTACGGGATCCTCTCGTGGCCGGCTCTGGCCCACGCGCGCCGCCGGGGATGGAGCGTTCTGCTCTGGAGCGCCGCCGGGCGCGACTGGAGCGCGCGCGCGACGCCGGCCTCGATCGCCGCAGGGGCGCTGGCCGGGGCGGGGCCAGGGTCGGTGATCCTCCTGCACGACTCCGACGCCTACAGCGCGCCGCGGTCGTGGCAACGGACGGCCGCCGCGCTTCCGCTGCTCTTCGAGGGCCTGGCCCGCCTCGGGCTCCGCGCGGGCCCGGCCTGACGCGTCGTTCAGGAGCCGGTCAGGGGCCCGGCTGCAGGATGTGCGGATGCCGGTGAGGACGTCGCTCACTGGGTTGGCGCCTCCGGGCGCCGCGGCGCGCCTCGCCGGCTGCGGGGGCGGATCCGGGGCCGCTCCCGCCACGACGTGATCCGTCCGGAGCCCGCGCCTCACCCTCAGCGGGCTCCGGCGGATCATGCGACGCCGCGGCCGGAGGGAGTGGCCCGCCGGTGTGGAACATGGAGGCGTGAGCGCCGCAGACCCGGCAACCGGGAAGCGCGTGCACCTGACGGTGGACCGGGACGCCGCCCGAGCGGCCGGCCAGGAGGTGACCGTCGGGGACGACCGGGCGGTCGCCGCCTGATGGGCGGCGCGCTCGCCGCCCTCGCAGACACCCCCCGTACCCTCACCGCCGTCTCGCCGCCCGCCCTGGCGGCCGCGCTCACCCTCCACCTGGGAAAGCTCACGGCCGAGGCGCGCGCCTGGCACTGGATCGTCCGTCACGCCCACGCGGACGAGGACGTGTGCTTCCGGATGACCTACGGAGCCTTCGTCGGCCACATCGGCGCCAACGCCGTGCTGCCGGGACGGATCGGCGAGGCACTCCGCCTCGGCGTGGTCCGGCGCCGCGTTCCCGGCTCGAGCGTGGTGACGATCGGCGCCACGATCGTCCTCGAGACGGTGCTCGAGCTCGTCTTCGGGGTGGTCCTCGTCCTCGGGGTGCTGCTCGCGGGTGCCTCCCTCGGCCCGAGGGGGTCGCCCCTCCACACGATCACCCCGCTCCTCATCCATCCCGCCGCGCTCGCCGCGCTGGCCGCCGTCGCGGCGGTCGGGGTCGCCGTCTGGGCCCGCCACCGCAGCCGCGCACCCGAGCTCGCGCGCCGGATGGCGTGCGGGTTCTCCGTCCTGCGGTCGCCTCGGGCCTTCGCCGCGGGTGTCGTCGGGTGGAAGCTCGTCGCCTGGTGCCTGCGGCTGGGCGCCGTCTATGCCTTCCTCGTGGCCTTCCACGTCCCGGCGAGCATCTGGACGGCGCTCGTCGTCATCGCCGCCCAGATCGTGTCCGGGATCGTGCCGCTCCTGCCCGGCAACGCCGGGACCCAGCAGGCCGCGCTGGTGGTCGCGCTGGCCGGGACGGCGAGCACCGGCGCGGTCCTGGGCTTCGGCGTGGGCATGCAGGCGGCGACCGCTGTGCTCGACGTCGTCGTCGGGGTCGTGGCGCTCGCCTTCGTAGCGAAGCTCGTGGACCTGCGGGCCGCGCTCGGCGTTCTCAGGCGGCGCCGCGCGCAGCCCGCCGGCATGTGACGGCGTGCGCCGGTTCCCGCTCGGCGCAATACTCGGGGAGCGATGACGAGCCGCCACGTGATGGTGCTGGAGGACGACGCGGAGCTCCGGTCCCTGCTGATCCGGGGGCTGCGCGAGGAGGGCTTCGAGGTCAGCTCCGCCGGCGGCGCGTCCGAGCTGCTGCGGACGATGGCCGGGAAGGTGGAGCCGGACGCGCTCGTCGTCGACATCGGGCTCCCGGACGCCGACGGCCGGGACGTCGTCCAGGCGCTTCGGGCCAACGGCGTCGGCGCTCCGGTGATCTTCCTGACCGCGCGCGACGCCCTGCCCGACCGGCTCGCCGGCTTCGCCGCCGGCGGCGACGACTACCTGACCAAGCCGTTCGCGTTCGCGGAGCTGGTCGCGCGCCTGCGCGCGCTGATCAAGCGGGCCGGCGGCGACGCGGGGGTGGACGCCGCGGGCATGCGGCTCGACCCGGCGTCGCACGCGGCGTCCTGCGGCGGCGAGCGTGTCGACATGACGCCAACGGAGTTCCGGATCCTGGCGCGACTCGCCGCCGCGCCGGGCGAGGCCGTCCGGCGGCGGGACCTGGTGGCGGCCGCCTGGCCCCACGGCGCGATCGTCCACGACAACACGCTGGACGTCTACATCGCCCGCCTGCGACGGAAGCTGGCCGCCATGCCGGGCGCGCCCGAGATCGCCACCCGCCACGGGGTCGGCTACACGCTGCGGTGAGGCGCCCCCGGCTCGGCATCCGCTCCCGGCTGCTCGTGGCCGTCATGGGCGCGGTCGCCGTCGCGCTCGTCGTGACCGTGGTCGCGTTGAACCTGCTGCTCCAGCAGCGCCTGTCGGCCAGCGCGACGTCGCTCGCCAAGGCGCAGGCAGAGGCGCAGCTCGGGTCGCTCGACGTCCGGGACGGGCGCCTCGTGACGCCCGACCGGCCGGACGATCGCGCGGTCGGGAGTCAGGTCTGGGTGTTCGCGGGGCCGCGGCTCATCGAGCGGCCCGCGGTCCCACGGAGCCTCGACGCGCCGGTCCGCGCCATGGCCGGCGGGCCCGAGCGCTCACGGAACGTCGGCGACCGGGCGCGCCTCTACGCCCTGCCGGTCGTCCGGGACGGGCGGCGCTACGGGACCGTCGTGTCCGCGGTCTCGCTGGACCCCTACGAGGAGAGCGAGACGGCCGCGGTCGTCGGCTCGATCGTCCTGGCCGTGGTGCTGCTCGGCGCGATCTTCGTCGCCTCCCGCTGGATGCTCGGCCGGGCGCTCCTGCCGGTCTCGACGATGACCGACGACGCGGCCAGCTGGAGCGAGCACGACCTCGACCGCCGCTTCGACCTCGGGGAGCCTTACGACGAGCTCACCCGGCTGGCCTCGACGCTGGACGGCCTCCTGGAGCGCATCGCGGCCAGCCTCCGGCACGAGCAGCGCTTCACGGCCGAGGTCTCGCATGAGCTCCGGACCCCGCTCGCTCGCATCAGCGGCGAGGCCGAGCTGATGCTCCGGCGCGAGCGGACGCCGGGCGAGTACCGCGCCGCGCTCGAGGCCATCCAGCGCAACGCCCGTCAGATGACGGGGACGGTCGACGGGCTGGTCGCCGCGGCCCGCCGGGAGGCCGGGCTCACCCGCGGGACCAGCGACGCCCGCGAGGCGGTGCGGGCAGCAGTCGAGCACGCCGCGGGGCGGAACGGCAAGGCGCACCTCACGCTGCCGCAGGAGCCGATCCGCGTCGCCGCGGACCGGGAGCTCGTCGAGCGGATGGTCCAGCCGCTCGTCGACAACGCCATTCGCTACGGCAGGACCCGGGTGGATGTCTCGGTCGCCCGCAGCGGCTCGGCGGCCCTGGTCCAGGTGGACGACGACGGTCCCGGCGTGGCCGACGAGGAGGGCGACGCCATCTTCGACCCCGGGGTGCGCGGGACGGCCGCCGGCGACAGCGGCAACGGGGCGGGCCTCGGGCTCGCGCTCGCGCGGCGCATCGCCCGGAGCGCCGGCGGAGAGGTCACCGTCACGCCGAGCCCGGACGGCGGCCGCTTCACGCTGCGCCTGCCCGTCGCCCGCTGACCGCCCGCGGCGCGGCGGAGCCTGCCTGACTAGCCGTCGACGAGGAGGCCGTCGATCGGCCCAAGCATGCGCCCGGTATGGCGGGAGACGCCCTGGAGCTCCACCAGCCGGTGGGTGAGCGGCCGCCCGGCCGCCTGGCGCTCACGCTGCTCGCGGGCCACCGGCCGCCAGCGCCGGTCGATCAGCTCCGAAGGCGGGCCGCCGACATCGCCCTCGGCGAGCTCCAGGTGCTCGGCCCAGAGGCGCAGGCGCGTGGCGCGCACGAGCGCGGCGTCGTGGGTGACCACGTTCATCTCGGTGTCGTTGAACAGGGAGTGCTCGTTGAGGTTCGCAGAGCCGATCGTCAGCCACTCGTCGTCGACGATCCCGATCTTCGCGTGGACGTACACCGGGTCGGAGCGCTCCCGGTCGCGGGCGGCGATCGTGCAGGCGAGGAAGCGGCCGGCGCCGCCGTCGGCGTCGAGCAGCGCGCCGACCTGCCCGCGGGAGTCGTCCTCGCCGCTGTTCGGCTTGGCCGGCAGGAGCAGCAGCATCCGGAAGTCGGCGGCCGGGGGGTTGCGGAGCTTGTCCGCGAGCACGGCCACGATCTCGGGCGACCAGAGGAACTGGTTCTCCAGGTACACCAGGCGCCGGGCCGAGCGCAGGGCGCGCAGGTAGGACTCGACGATCCTGAAGTCGCCGCGCGGAAGCGAGGCGTAGATGCCGTTCGGGACCGTGCGGACGACCTGCACCTCGACCTGCCCGGCCGGGCCCGCGGTGGCGGGGGCCGGCAGCGCCTCGCCGGTGACCTCCCGCCAGCGCACGCGAAAGCTCTCCGCGACGTCGGCGACGGCCGGGCCCGCGATGCGCGCGGCGGCGTCGTGCCAGCCGACCTGGGCACGGGCGGGATGAGCCTGGCTGTCCAGGCGGTCGCCGGCCAGGTGCGTGAGGTCGATGCCGCCGACGAACGCGACCCGGTCGTCGATCACGATCGTCTTCTCGTGATGGCAGTGCATCGGCCGCTCCCGGGCGTCAAGCGCGCAGCGGACGTTGGAGCGGTGGGTGAGCGCCGCCTGCACGCCGCGCACCGCGCGCCGGGATGGCCGGAAGAGCGGCAGCGGCGCACCGGCCCAGAGGAGCACCCGCACGTCGGCCCGGTCCGCGATATCGCCGAGCAGGTTCCGAACGACGACCGGCTCGCCCTCCCGCGTCATGGCGAAGTCCGGCGAGACGTGCCAGCCGGTCAGGTGCACGTGCGACTGGGCGCGGCGCATCTCCTCGACCATGGCCCGGAGCGCGGCGGCGCCGTCGATCAGGATGCTGAGGTCGTTCCCGGCACGCGGCGGCGGCTCCCCGCCGGCCCACCCTCCGGGCGGCGCGTCCAGCGCGTGCTCCCAGCCGACCCCCCGCAGGCGGCGGCGATGGTGCGAGCGAACCGTGCGGTCCACCCCGCCGCCGACCAGCCTGTCGGCGGTGAGGAGGAGCCGCTCTGCCATCGCCGGACGGCGCGTGCCGGTGACCTCAGTCGTCGAGGAGCTCGTGACAGAAGCGGGTCGCGAGCGCGCCGTCGCCGACCGCGGCCGCGACACGGTTCACCGCCCCGGCCCGTACGTCGCCCGCGGCGAAGACCCCGGGACGGACGGTCTCGAGCATGAGCGGCACCCGGTCCGGGAGCGGCCACGCGAACCGGCCCTGGCACTCGGCCGCGCCCTGCCCGCACAGCAGGTAGCCCGCCGGGTCCGTCCCGAGGACCCTGCTGACCGCCTCGGTGCACGGGTTCGCCCCGATCATCGCGAAGACCGCACGCACGGGCAGCGTCCGCTCGCCGCGCTCGTCGCGGAGCGTGACCGCGTCGAGCGTCGCGTGGCCGTGGAGGGCGACGACCTCCGTCCCCGTCAGCACCTCGATGCGGGGATTGCGCTCGACGCGCTCGACCAGGTACCGCGACATCGTGCTCGAGAGGCGCTGGCCCCGCACGGCCACCGTCACGCTGCGCGCGTACCGGGCGAGGTGGGTCGCCGCCTGGCCGGCCGAGTTCCCGCCGCCGATCACCAGGACGTCCTCGTCGCGGTAGCGCTTGCCGTCCGCCGGCATGGCGGCGTGGTAGAGCCCGGCCCCGCGGTAGCGGTCGACCTCGGGCACGTCGAGCTCGCGCCAGCGGGCGCCGCTCGCCATGACGACGGTCCGCCCCAGCACGTGCTGGTCGTCGTCCAGGTCGACGCGGGTGAGCCCCTCGGGGCCGCCGGTGAGCTCGACCACGCGGTGATAGCTCGAGATCACCGCGTCGAAGCGGCGCGCCTGCAGGGTGGCGTTCCGTGTCAGCTCGGCGCCGGAGACGCCGGTCGGAAAGCCGAGGTAGTTCTCGATGCGGCTGCTGGTCCCGGCCTGGCCGCCCGGCCCCCACGCCTCGAGCACGACGGTCCTCAGGCCCTCCGAGGCCGCGGCGACCGCGGCCGCCAGCCCGCCCGGCCCGCCGCCGACGACGACCACGTCGAAGCGCTGCCCGTCGACCTGGGCCCGCAGGCCCAGCTCCCGCGCCACCTGTCCGGGCGAGGGGTTCCGGAGCACCTCGTCGACCCGGACCAGGATCGGCGTCTCGTCCTCGGGGACGTCGAGCCACTCGAGGATCTTGTCCGCGAGCGGGTCGAGGCCGACCTCGTGGACCTTGAGCGGGATGAGGTTGCGCTCGAGGAGGTCGCGGACCTCGAAGCCCCGGCGCGAGCCGCGCTCCATGACGAGGCGAAGGGCGCCGTGACCCTCGCCCTCGTGCCACGCCCGGCGCGCGAGCAGGGTTCCAAGGATCAGCTCGCCCATCTCCGGCCACCCGACCACGATCTCCCTGAGCTTCGCCCGGGGAAAGGCGATCGTCTCGGTGGGCTCGGCGGCGACGCACTCCGCGATCGCGGGCTCGCCCGTGAACGTGGCGATGTCGCCGACGAACGTGCCGGCGTCGGCCTCGGCGATCCAGATCTCCTTGCCCGGCTTGCGGTCGAGCATGTCCACGCGGCCGCTCTCGATGACGTAGAACGGCGCGTCCCGGACGCCCTGCTCGTAGAGCACGTCGCCCGGCGCGAAGGACCGCCGCTCCCCCTTGTGGGCGAGCTTGGCCATCTTCGCCTCCGAGAGGCGGGGGTAGAGATGCGTGTCGGCGAGGTCCGGGAACCGCTCCGACCTGATCCGCGTCGTGGTCATCGCACAACGCTAGCTGAGCGGGCCAGCCCCAGGGCCGGGCGACCGCGCCGCACACGTGGCCGGGGCGGGCCACCGACCCGCCCGCCCCGGCCGGGAGAGCCGGCTTCCCCGGCCAGCCGGCTCGTCTCGCCCTCCTCACCGCGCCCGCACGACGCGCCCTCTACAAAGGCGACGTTCGGTACGTGCGATTCCTTACGATCTTTGGAACGGCGGCCCGGCGTCAGCCGCCGGCCAGGCGGCTGCCGTCGGCGGCCTCGCGCCGCCGGCGCGAGAGCTCGGACGACGGCACCACGACGACCGGGCGCGTCGCACGCTGCACGACCTCGTTCGCGACGTCGCCGAGGATCAGCGAGCGGACGCCCGAGCGCCCACGTGACCCGAGCACGATCGCCGCGGCGTCGAGATCGTCGGCATGCGTGAGGACCGCCTCGTCGATCGGGCAGTCGATCCTGACCGCCTGCGCCTCGGCCTCCAGGCCGGCCCCCTGCGCGACCGCGGCCCCCTCGTCGGCGATGTCGGCGACGAGCGCCTCCTCCTGGGCGTTGATGCTCGAGGGGTCCTGGACCAGCTCGAGGATGTTGATCGCCAGCCTGCCGCCGGACTCGGCGAACGGCTGCCAGTAGCACGCGACGACGGCGCGGTGGCCCGGGAAGAGCTTGGCGGCGGCCTCCACCGCCACGCGGCCGCCGTCGGAGCCGTCGAAGCAGACGAGGATGGGCCCCTCACCGCCCATCAGCTCTCGATCAGCGAGTAGAGGCCGATCCCGATCAGCGCCGCCAGCACGGCGACGCCGGCCGCGATCAGCGCGATGCCCGCCACCGGGCTCGTGTGGTGCTCCTCGGCCTCGGCCCGGCGGTCGAGCCCGGCGATGGCCAGCGACACGGCGGTCGGGGCGACCACCGCGACGAAGAGCGCGGTGACGAGGATCTTCCCGAGGTCGCCGAGCGGCAGGTACTCGGAGAGCGACGCGGCGATCATGCGCCCACCGGCACGGGGGCCCGCGCCCCCGGCGTCGACACGTCCTCGTCGAGGACGTTCTGTGAGGTCACGTTGCCATGACGGCGGGCCATCACGAAGAACGTCGTGAGGATCGCGACCATGATGCCGCCGACCACGCCGACGCCGACGGTCGGGTTCGAGAAGGCCGAGACGGCCTCCTCGGAGACCGCGCCCATCAGCCCCGCGGCCGGCATCGTCACGAGCCAGGCGATCACCATGTTGCGGACGACCATCCAGTGGACGACCCCGCCCTTGCGGCCGAGGCCCGCGCCCATGACGCCGCCGGACACGACCTGGGTGGTCGAGAGCGAGAAGCCGAAGTACGAGGACGCGAGGATCGACGTCGCGGACGAGGTCTCGGCCGAGAACCCCTGAGGGGACTGGATCTCGGTGACCCGCGTCCCGAGCGTCTTGATCACGCGCCACCCGCCCGAGAACGTGCCCGCGGCGATCGCGGCGGCGCAGGCGAACTTGACCCAGAGCGGGACGCCCGAGCCCGCCGACAGCTGGCCGCCGGCGACGAGCGTCAGCACGACGACGCCCATGGTCTTCTGGGCGTCGTTCGTCCCGTGGGCGAGCGCGACCATCGAGCTCGACGCGATCTGGCTGAGACGGAAGCCCTCGGACGAGCGCTCGGCGCGGTACCGGCGCGTCAGGCGGTACGAGAGCATCGTGGCGATGTAGGCCGCGAGCCCGCAGACGAACGGCGCCAGGACGGCCGGGATGACGACCTTGGACGCGATCCCCGTCCAGATCACCCCGGTCGAGCCGACGCCCGCGATCACCGAGCCGACGACGCCGCCGACCAGCGCGTGCGACGAGGACGAGGGGATGCCGAGGAACCAGGTGATCACGTTCCAGAGGATCGCGCCGACGAGCCCGGCGAAGATGATCGGCACGGTGACGCCGTCCTGCTCGACGATCCCGCTCGCGATCGTCGCCGCGACGGCCACCGAGATGAACGCTCCGGCGAAGTTCAGGATCGCCGCCAGCCCGACCGCGGTGCGCGGGGGGAGGGCGCGCGTCGCGATCGTCGTGGCCATGGCGTTGGCCGTGTCGTGGAAGCCGTTCGTGAAGTCGAACACGAGGGCCGTCGCGACGGTCAGGGCGACGATGGTCGATCCCATGGCCAGACGTCTTAGCCCACGGCCCAGCCGCCCAACCGCCGATGCATCGGATCGTCACCCGAGCGACACAGGAACGACTCTCCCTACAGGGCGGGCCGCTCCTTGGCCTCCTCGAATCGCTCGAGGCCGTCGTCCGGGATCGGCTCCCACGTGGCCGCGTATGCCACGTAGGTCCGCCAGCTCGGCCGTATCCCCGGGTCGCCGTCGAAGGCGCCCAGGCGGACGCTCATCTGGGTCGGGTCGTCCGGGTCGCGGCTGAAGAGCTGGGCGCCGCACTCGCGGCAGAAGCACTTCTCGAAGCCGCCCTCAGGGTGGGCCCAGCACTTCACGAGGTCCTCGCCCCGGATCAGCCGCAGCGTGCGCCCGTCGATCCGCGCCTGCGCCGACGAGGCACCGCCCGTGCGGCGCTGGCAGCGGGTGCAGTGGCAGTAGCCCGCGCCGAGCGGCGGCGCCGTGAGCTCGAAGCGGACGCCCCCGCACAGGCAGCCGCCGGTGAGCGACGGCTGGGCCTTGACCATGGATGCTCCCTTCGCCGAGGTCCGGCGATCGTACGCCGGTCAGCCCGGGCCCGGTCCCTCCCGCTCCGCCCGGTCCGCCACGATCACCACGTCGAGCCGGCGCGGGCCGTGAACGCCCTCGACGCGCCGCAGCTCGATGTCGCTCGTGGCCGAGGGCCCCGAGACGAACGTGACCGGCCGCCCCGCGGTCCCGGCGTCCGCCAGCGCACGGAACGCGTCCGTGAGCGAGCCGACGATCTGGTCCTCCCGCACCAGGCAGACGTGGTGGTCCGGCACGAGCGTCAGCGCCCGGCGCCCCTGGCCCGCGCCGTGGTCGAACACCAGCGAGCCGGTGTCCGCGACGGCCAGCGCGCAGCCGGTGACGACATGGCCGATCGCGTCGAGGTCGCGCGCGCCGATGCCGGGGGCGTCCTCCACCACCGCGACGCCGGCCGGATGCCACTGCGCAGGGAGGCCTGGCGGCACCACCGCCCGCTCGGCCCCGGCCTCGGCGAGGAGCGCCGCCACCGCGACGCCGGCGGCCTCCGGCCCGACGACGGACACGCGGGCGCGGTAGTCGACGAGCCGGTCCACGAGGAGGTCCACGAGATCCTCCGCCGGCGCCGGCGGCAGAGGTCCTGCGTCCGGCGCGGGCGGCGGCTCCCGGTCGCCGAGGGCGGCCCGCACCCGATCGAGGATCACCCGGCGCCCGTCAGCGGCCACGCGCCGACCACCACTCGCGGAAGGTCTGGGGCGCCACCTCGGGCAGCTCCCGGCTCTCGGACCAGGCCGCAAGCGGGCCCGGCAGCCGCGTGATGAGGCCGGTCCGCGTGCCGAGGCGCTGGGCGCGGCGGGCCAGGCGCTGGGCGCGGGCGTAGCGGCGCTCGTCGGCGAAGACGCGCGCCAGGCCGGACATGGCTGCGCCCTCCGCGCGCGGGCGCGACGTGGCGACGGCCCGCCCGCGCAGGTGCACGAGGATGCGCGGGATGTCGATCTTGACCGGGCAGACATCCGCGCAGGCGCTGCAGAGGCTCGACGCGTAGGGCAGCGAGTCCGCCTTCCCCGCGCCCCGCAGGAGCGGCGTCAGGATCGCCCCGATCGGCCCGGGGTACACGGATCCGTAGGCGTGGCCGCCGGTGCGCCGGTAGACCGGGCAGATGTTGAGGCAGGCGCTGCAGCGGATGCAGGCCAGCGCCTCGCGCCCCACCGCGTCGGCGAGGGCGTCGGTGCGCCCGTTGTCGAGCAGGACCAGGTGGAACTCGCGCGGCCCGTCGCCCTCGGCAACCCCCGACCAGAGCGACGTGTAGGGGCTCATCCGCTCGCCGGTCGCCGAGCGCGGCAGGAGCTGGAGGAAGACCCCGAGGTCCCGCCACGCGGGCAGGAGCTTCTCGATGCCGCAGACCGTCACCAGGGCCTCCGGCAGGGTCGTGCACATCCGCCCGTTGCCCTCGCTCTCGACCACGCAGACCGTGCCGGTCTCGGCGACCGCGAAGTTGGCGCCGCTCACCCCGACCCGGGCGCGCAGGAAGCGCTCGCGCAGGTGCGTCCGCGCGGCCTCGGCGATGTCCGCCGGCTCGTCCGAGGCGAGCTCCGGCGCGATCGTGCGGCGGAAGAGGGCGGCGATCTCGCCGCGGTTGCGGTGGATCGCCGGCACCAGGATGTGGCTCGAGCGCTCGCCGCCAAGCTGGCAGATGAGCTCCGCGAGGTCCGTCTCGAGCGCCCGCACGCCGGCCGCGGCCAGCCGCTCGTTGAGCTCGATCTCGTCAGTCGCGAGGCTCTTCACCTTCACGACCTCGTCCGTGCCGTGCGCCCGGGCCACCTGCAGCACCACGTCGGCGGCGTCTGCGGCCTCCGGCGCCCAGTGGACGACGCCGCCCCGCGCGGTCACCTCGCGCTCGAGGCGCTCGAGCATCCGGTCGAGGTCGCCGAGCGTGCGGGCCTTGATGCTGCGGCCGGCCTCGCGCAGCTCCTCCCAGTCGCCCACCTCCCCAACCGCGCTCGCCCGCCGGTCGCGGATGGTCGCGGTGGCCGCCGCCAGGTTCGCCCGAAGCTGCCGGTCGTGGAGGGCCTCATGCGCCGCCGCCGGGAACGGCGGCCCCCAGGCGGCGTGCCGGCTCACGCCGGACCGCTCGCCAGGATCTCGGCCAGGTGCATCGTCCGCGGCGCCCCGCCCTGCCGGCGGAGGCCGCCGCCGATCTGCATCAGGCACGAGGCGTCGAGCGCGCAGAGGACGTCGGCGCCGCTCCGGCGCACGCTCGCGGCCTTGTCGGCGAGCATGGCGGCCGAGGTGTCCGCGTTCTTGACCGCGAACGTGCCGCCGAACCCGCAGCACTCCTCGGCGTCGGCGAGCGGCACGACCTCGACGCCGCGGACGGCCTCGAGCAGCCGCCGCGGCCCGTCGCCGAGGCGCAGCACTCGCAGGGAGTGGCACGTCGGGTGGTAGGCGACCCGGGCGTCCAGCGTCGCGCCGACGTCCGTCACGCCGAGCACGCCGACGAGGAGCTCACTGAGCTCGAGCACGCGCGGGGCAAGTGCCGCGGCGGCGTCCGCCAGCTCGCGGTCGCCGGTCTCCTCGGCGAGCTGCGCGTACTGGTGGCGGATGGTCCCCACGCAGGAGGCCGACGGCGCCACGATCACCTCGTGGTCGGCGAAGACCTCGGCGGTCCGCCGCGCCAGCCGCGCGGCCTCGGGCAGGTAGCCGGTGTTGAGGTGCATCTGGCCGCAGCACGTCTGCGCCTC
>DATFWK010000186.1:0-5874 GCA_035259345.1 Miltoncostaeaceae bacterium
TCCCACGGACAGAGGAGCGACGATGCAGAATCGCGCATCAGGAATGCGCAGGCCTGGGCGGCGGTACGTGCCGCCGCCGCCAGGGGAGATCGCGCACGCGGGCTGCAGGCTCGCACGAGGGCCTGCGCGCTCGTGCACCCCGCCGCAGGACCGGCCAGGTGCGCCTGCGCACGCGAATGCCCACCTTTCGGAGGATCTAGCGGTCGTAGGACCCGGGCCGCTCACGCTCGCGCGGCGGCCGGCCGGCCCTGGTGGATAGAGGCGATCCGCCGCTCGGCGCTTGCCGAACTTCGCCGGCGGCGCAAGGGCTGCGGGTCCGCGCATGGGAGCCGTCGATGCGTGAAGCAACCGCCGGTGGAAATGGCCCCCGATCGTGCGATCGCAGGAACCGCGGACGGCGGGGACGTCCCTACGGCTTCTCCGCGCAGATCCCCACCATGCGCGAGGACCAACTTTCCTGAGGGGGCATGTTGCGAGGCATCCAACGTCGTAGGGACACGAAGAAGCCGGGAGGCGAGGGCTCCGGCACGGGGGGCCGCCGGCTGGCGCTCGCCGGGCTGCTGGTCGCGATCGCGGTCACCGCGCTCGGCATCGTCAGCATGCAGGCCAGCGCCGCGGGCACGGTCTCACCGCATGTCGACCGCTCGAACGGCTTCCCGCAGTGGTACCAGGACGCCGCGGGCACCCGGGTCGAGCCCTGCATCGACCCGAACGACGCCAACTGCGCGCTGCTGGCGGTGCCGGGGATCTTCGACCCGGCCCAGCCGCTCTCGTTCCCGACCAACTTCCCGGACGAGTTCTTCTACGCCAACGCGGACTCGGACATCGTCTCGACGCCCGGCTGCGCCGGCACCGCGCCCGGGAAGGCCTCGGTCCGCATCGCCCTCGAGGGCGCGTTCGTCAACGGCGACCCGGTCGCCGGCGAGCAGATGGCCTTCGGGCGCATCCGCGTGAAGGTGACGAGCGGCCTCTGCCCCAACACGACGTACCAGTTCCACCACCCCTACGGCGTGGAGACGCTCACGACCAACGACGCCGGGGCGATCCCGGCGAACGTCGGCACCGAGGACATCGGCTGCAAGCCGGTGCCCCCCGCGAAGTGCGACTTCTCGGCGGCCGAGGCGAGCCGCGTGTTCGGCACCCAGGCCTCCGGCGGCTTCCTCCACTGGGACACCCCCATTCCCGGCTACCTCGGTGACGGCGCCACGCCGCACACGGTCACCGGCGGCACCGCCCCGAACGAGTTCCGGATCTTCGACGCCAACGGCGTGGACCAGGGCCTCTCCACGGACCTGTTCACGGTCACCGGCAAGAAGGCCGGCTCCCTCCAGGCCTCGCCGAGCCCCGTCGACTTCGGCGGGCAGCTGACCGGCACGCAGAGCGCTCCGCGGACCATCACGATCACGAACCTCGACTCGAGCGCCGTGACCGTCGGGGCGGCGACGCTCCTGGGCGCGAGCCCCGGCTCCTTCGCCGTGATGAGCGACGCCTGCGCAGGCAAGACGCTGGCCCGCGACGACACCTGTCAGATCGATGTCTCCGTCACCCCGGCCGCCGCCGGGCGCGAGGACGCCACGCTCAGGATCCCGTCGAGCGGCGGCATCCGCTCGCCGCTCGACGTCGCGCTCACAGGCTTCGGGACGACAGTCGGCCAGGCGCCCGGGGCGTCGCTGGACACCACGACCCTCGAATTCCCCGACACGCGCGTGCACGAGATCAGCGGCCCGAAGACGGTCACGATCACGAACACCGGCGACGCGCCGCTCGGCGTGAGCGACGTCGGCCTCGACACGACGCAGCCCGGGAGCGCCAACTACCTGCTGCTCACCGACACGTGCTCCACCGGCCTCTTCGTCGACCCGGGCAAGTCCTGCACCGTCGGCGTGGACTTCGTCCCGCTGACGGCCGGGGCGCACCCGGGCGCGCTACAGATCACATCGAACGCGACGGGGTCGCCGCACTCGGTGGCGCTCACCGGCACCGGCACGGGCGGCGTCTCGGACGTCTCGACGACGATCGACCCGTCCGACGGCTACCCCGACTGGTACCGCGACGAGAACGGCGTGAAGCTCGCGCAGTGCATCGACCCCAACGACGCGAACTGCATCGTGCTGGCCGACGCCTTCTTCGACCCGGCGCAGCCGCTCAAGTTCCCGACCAACTTCCCCGAGGAGTTCTTCTACCACGTGGCCGACTCGGACATCGTCCCGACCCCCGGCTGCGGCGCGAGCAAGCCGGGCAAGGCCTTCGTCCGCACGGCCGTCGAGGGCGCGTTCACCGGCGCCGGGCCGGCCGCCGACCAGCAGATGGTCTTCGGGCGCATCCGGATCGTGGTGACGTCCGGCCTCTGCGCCAACACCCCTTACACGTTCACGTTCCCGTACGGGACGCGCACGCTGACAACGAACGCCGCGGGCGCGATCGCCCGCAACGCAGGCACCGAGGACATCGGCTGCGCGCCGGTCCTCCCGGCCGTCTGTGACTTCCGCGAGGCGCTGTCGAGCCCCGTGCTCGCGGGCTTCCTCCGGTGGGACCCGGCCGTCGCGCCCAAGGCGCCCGCCGGCTACCTCGGCGACGCGGCCACGCTCCACACGATCGTCGGCGCGCCGTACAAGCCCGACGGCACCACCCCGGCCAACTACTTCCGCATCCAGAACGCGGCCGGCGACACGATCGGCGAGACCAAGCTCTTCACGGTGATGGGCAAGCTCCGCGGCCCGCTCGAGTCGAGCCCGGACGTAGTCGCCTTCGGCACCGTCGCCGTGGGAGGCAACAGCGGCCAGACGGTCACGCTGACCAACACCGGCACCGACGCCACGCCGATCCACGTGGCCGGCCTCTCGGTCACCGGCGTGGACACCGCCGACTTCAGCGTCGTGGACGGAAACTGCTCCGGCGCGGATCTCGCCGTCGGCGGTACCTGCCAGGCCACCGTCCGCTTCCACCCGGGGGCGACCGGCGCGCGTTCGGCCGTCCTCAGCGTCGACCACACGGGACTCAACAACCCGCTGAACGTCCGGCTCTCCGGCATCGGCGGCGCGGGCGCGGGCCAGGCGGCCATCAGCTTCGTCCCGCGCAGCGTCGGCTTCGCTCCGCTGCACGTGGGTCGCGCGAGCGCCCCGGTCGCGGTCACGGTCTCGAACGCGGGCGGCACCGCGCCGCTCACGGTCTCCGACTACGCGATCGCAGGCGCCGGCGAGGGCGAGTTCCTCGCGCTCCCGGGCGGCTGCCCGGTCGCCGTGGCGCCCGGCGACTCCTGCCAGATCGAGGTCGTCTTCGCCCCGACGACCGCGGCGGCGCACACGGCGGTCCTGCGGGTGACGGACAACGCGCCCGGTGGCCCCCACGACGTGTCGCTCAGCGGCACCGGGAGCTCTGCGGGCCCGGCGGTCGCCAGCTCGGTCGGCATCGGCGGCTTCCCGGACTGGTACCGGGACTCGAACGGCGTGCGCGTCGCGCCGTGCCTGGACGCCGCGGACCCGAACTGCATCGTGCTCGGGGACGAGTTCTTCGACCCCGCCCAGCCGCTCTCGTTCCCCACCAACTTCCCCGGCGAGTTCTTCTACCAGGTCGCCGACTCGGACATCATCACCACCCCCGGCTGCGGTGGCACCCCGCAGGGGAAGGCCTTCCTGCGGACCGCCATCGAGGGCTCGTTCGCCAACGGCGCGCCGGTGGCGGGCGATCAGACCACCTTCGGGAGGATCCGCGTCGTCGTGACCTCGGGCCTCTGCCCGAACACGCCGTACCACTTCGACACGCCCTACGGCCGGGTCGACGTCACCACCAACGGCTCCGGCGGCTTCCCGCGCAACGCGGGCACCAACGACGTGGGCTGCGGGCCGGTCGCGCCCGCGACCTGCGACTTCAGCGAGACCCTCGGCAGCCAGGTCGCCGACAGCTTCCTGCGCTGGGACCCGAACTCGGGCGCCCCTGCGCCTGACGGCTACCTCGGCGACGCGGTGACGCTCCACAAGGTGGTGGGCGGCACCTACACGCCGGGCGGTGGCGCGCCGGTCAACTCATTCTCGATCCGCGACTCGGCCGAGAACCTCGTCGGCTCGACGGACATGTTCACCGTGTCCGGGAAGATCGTCCCGCCGACGGTGATCGTGGCTCCGCCGGCGACCCCGCCTGCCGGTGGCACCCCGCCCGCGGGTGGGACCCCGCCCGCCGGCGGCACCCCGGCCGTGACCGGCGGCGCTGCGCCTGCCGGTGGGACCGCGCCTGTGGACGGCACCCCGGCGGCGGGTGGCCCCGCCCCGCAGGCCCTCGCGGCCGCGGCCAAGGCGGGCGCGGCCGCGACGCCCGCGCCCGGCGTGGTCCGGGTCGCCACGGCCCAGTCGATCAGCGCGATCGCCATCACGAAGGCGGGCCTCCCGGTCACCGTCACGGTGCCGGCCCGGGTCAACGTCCTGCGGTTCCGCGTCCTGAACTCCAAGCGGAAGGTGCTGTTCACGACCTTCGAGACGGTGAAGGCCGGCAAGCGGGCCAAGCTCGACCTGCGCTCGGCCGCGCTTCGCAGGCACCTGGTGCCCGGCAAGCGCTACGTGCTCGAGGTCACCCCCGGCACGAGCAGGACCGCGCTGGGCAAGCCGTCGCTCACGACGTTCCTGGTGCGGAGGTAGGGACGGAGAACGGCCCCCCTCCCGGTATCAGCCGGAGGGGGGCCGGTCCCGCATCGCCGGGAACAGCACCACCTCGCGGATGGAGTGGCGGTCCGTGAGCAGCATGACCAGGCGGTCGATGCCGAGCCCGAGGCCGCCCGTAGGCGGCATGCCGTGCTCGAGGGCGACGACGAAGTCCTCGTCCATCGGCTGGGCCTCCTCGTCGCCGGCCGCGCGCTCGGCCTGCAGGGCGAGGAACCGCTCCCGCTGGTCGTCGGGATCGTTCAGTTCGGTGAAGGCGTTTCCGATCTCCATGCCGCCTGCGAAGGCCTCGAAGCGCTCCACCAGCCGCGGGTCGTCGGCTCGCCGCTTCGCGAACGGCGAGAGCTCGACCGGGTAGTCGAGCAGGAAGGTCGGCTGGACGAGGTTCGGCTCGACCGTGTGCGAGAGCAGGCCGTCCACCAGCTTGGCCCAGGAAGCCTCGCCCGGCGCGTCGAGCCCGCGGGCGCGCATCTCGGCGCGCAGGGCCTCCGCGTCGTGGTGCTCGAGGATGTCGATGCCGCTCGCGTCCGCAAGCGCCTCGCGCAGCGTCACCCGCCGCCACGGGGGGGCGAGGTCCACCTGCCCGCCCTTCCACGACACCGTGGTGGAGCCCGTCGCCTCGCTCGCGGCGTAGGCCACCATCTCCTCGACCATGCGCGCGACGTCGCCGTAGTCCGCGTACGCCTCGTAGGTCTCGAGCATCGTGAACTCGGGGTTGTGCTTGAAGCTGACGCCCTCGTTGCGGAAGTCCTTGCCGAGCTCGTAGACGCGGTCGAGGCCGCCGACGATCAGGCGCTTCAGGTAGAGCTCGGTCGCGATGCGGAGGAAGAGGTCCCGGTCCAGCTCGTTGTGGTGGGTGACGAAGGGGCGCGCCGCCGCGCCGCCGTAGATCGGCTGAAGGACCGGCGTCTCGGCCTCGACGAAGCCGCGGCTGTCGAGGAAGCGCCGGATCGCGGCGATGGCGGCCGCGCGCACGACGAAGACCTCGCGGGTCGCGGGGTCGGCCATGAGGTCGAGGTAGCGCTGGCGGAAGCGGGTCTCCGGGTCGCGCAGGCCGGCGTGCTTGTCCGGCGGCGGCCGCAGGGCCTTGGCCAGCATGACCACCTCGTCCACCGCCACGGAGAGCTCACCGCGCCGGGTGCGCGCGACCTGGCCGGCCGCGCCGACGATGTCGCCGGCGTCGAGGGCGAGGAACGCATCGAGCCCCTCGCGGCCGAGGCGGTCG
>DATFWK010000187.1:0-6355 GCA_035259345.1 Miltoncostaeaceae bacterium
GGCCTGCATGTTGTTCGGGGTGGCGCGCGTCGCCTGCTCGGCCTGCGAGATCGCCGCCTTCTGCGGATCGCCGCCGCCCCCGCCCCCGCCGCCGCCGGCGAAGATCACGCCGAGCACGACGAAGATCACGCCGGCGAACGCGAGCGCGGAGATGATCGAGACGATCTTGACCATCCGCTTCGTTCGGCGCTGATCGAGGAGCATCGGAACAACGGTAACACGGCTTCCCGGGGACGCCCGTCGGTAGGGTCCTTCCGTGGTCGCCCCGAAGATCGAGCTGCACGTGCATCTCGAGGGGACGGTCCGCCCGGCGACGCTGCTCGAGATCGGGCGACGCAACGGCTACCGGCTTCCGGCCGACACCGTGGAGGACCTCGCCGCCCTCTACAGCTTCCGGGACTTCGCCCACTTCATCGAGGTCTGGATCCTCACGACGAACGCCCTGCGGCGGTCTGACGACTTCCGCCAGGTCGCCGTCGAGTACGCCGCGGAGGCCCGCTCGCACGGAGCGGTCTACGTCGAGGCCATCTTCTCCCCGGCCGAGCGCGTGCGGCGGGGGGTGGCCTGGGAGGAGATCTTCGGCGGCTACTGCGACGGCGTCCAGGAGGCGCGCGAGCTCCACGGGGTGGAGATGCGCCTGACCCCGGACATCTACCGCGGCTGCCCGCCTGAGCTGGCCGAGGCGCTCGTCAGCCAAGCGGCCGCCCATCGCGATCGCGGCGTCGTGGGCGTCGGCCTCGGCGGGCTGGAGCGGGAGCACCCGCCCGAGGACTACGTGCGGCCGTTCGCCCTGGCGCGCTCGGAGGGCCTGGCCTCGGTCCCGCACGCCGGCGAGGTGGCCGGCCCGGCGTCCGTGTGGGGAGCGCTCGACGCGCTCGGGGCGGACCGCATCCGGCACGGCATCCGCTCGGTGGAGGACGCGGCCCTCGTGCGCGAGCTCGCCGCGCGCGGCACGGTGCTCGACGTGTGCCCGATCTCGAACCTCCGCACCGGCGCGGTCGCCTCGCTGGCCGAGCATCCGCTGCCGGACCTGGTGGCGGCGGGCGTGCGCTGCTCGATCTCCACGGACGACCCGGCGATGTTCGACACGGATCTCACCCGCGAGTACGCGGCGGCGCGGTCGCTGGGCGTCGGGCCACGGCTGGCCTTCGAGGCGGGGGTCGCCGGTGCGGTCTGCGACGAGCCGACGCGCGCGCGCCTTCGAGCGATCGGCGAGGACTTCGACTGGGAGGCGGCCGCCGCGGCCGCCGGGGCGGGAGCCTAGGAGGAGGCCTCGTCCCCGCTCGAGTTGCGCTGTGCGGTCTCGGGCGGAGTGGGCGGCGCGTCAGGGGCGGCGAGGATGCGGTCCTCCGGCGCCTGCTTGCCGCTGATCGAGTCCTTGAACTCGCGCATGCCGCTGCCCAGGCTGCGGCCGACCTCGGGCAGTCGCTTCGCCCCGAAGATGAGGAGGACGATGACCAGGACGATTACGAGCTCCGGCCATCCGACGTTTCCGAACACGGGGAATCCTCCCTCGAAAGCTGTTTTGCGAGGGTAGCATGGCCCGCCGTGAGACGAACCGCGGAATCGCCGTCGCCATGAGGCGCCTCGAGTGGGTCGCGGTCGGCTGGGGCGGCCTCGTGGCGTCGATCGGGCTCATGGCCACCTCCGAGCGCGACATGCCCCTGCGCCTCCTGGCGACCGCGTTCTCGTTCGGCCTCGGCGGCTTCCTCGCCGGCGTCCGCGCCTCCGACCGCAGGACGCTCCACGCGCTCGCTGCCGCCGTCGCCGGCTACGCGATCCAGGCGGTGTTCGTGGCGCTCGGCGCGCTGGTCGACCAGCTCGGCGGTCCGGCAGGGCCGTCGATCGCGCACGACGGCGGCCGGCGGTGGCTCGTGGGCGCCGTCTGGGCCGGCATCTTCGCCCTGATCGGCGGGCAGGTGGCGACGGTCCGCCTCCGGCCCGCCCGCCGGCGCGAGCGCGGCGGCTCCGGCTAGGGGCCGGAGCTCTCCGCGCCGTCTGGGAAGTCCAGGAAGGCCCTGCTCGCCGTCGGCCCGCGCTGGCCCTGGTACTTGCCGCGGTAAGGCGTGTCCACCGGCGTCGTCAGGCGCAGGAACGACAGCTGGCCGATGCGCATGCCGAGGTAGATCGTGATCGGCAGCCGCGCGACGTTGGAGAGCTCGAGCGTGATGTGCCCGTCCCAGCCCGGGTCGACGTAGCCGGCGGTCGAGTGGATGAGCAGGCCGAGCCGGCCGAGGCTCGACTTGCCCTCGAGCCTGGCCACCAGGTCGTCGGGGATCGCCACCCGCTCGAGCGTCGAGCCGAGCACGAACTCCCCGGGGTGGAGGATGAACGGCTCGTCCTCGTCGACCGCCACCACCTCGGTGAGGTCCTCCGACGGCAGGCGCACGTCGATGAAGGGCTGGCGGCTGTTGTGGAAGACGCGGAACGCGCCGGCGACGCGCACGTCGACCGACGACGGCTGGAGCATCTCGCCGTCGAAGGGGTCGATGACGAGCCGCCCGGCGGCGAGCTCCTCCTTGATCGTGCGGTCGGAGAGCACCATGGGGCGCCGAGGGTACCCGATGCCGGGCGCTGCGGGCGGTCGTCGCCGGGGCCGGGGTACGCTTGCCGCGTGGAGCGGGAACGCGCCTTCCGGGTCGACGCGGCGCCGGATCCGCGGCTCGTGGCCGCGGTCCGCCGCGCCCGTGCCGACGGGCGGGTGCCGGACGTCATCCTCGGCGACCTGCTCGTTGGCGACGGCCCCCACGCGGCGCTCGAGCCTGTGGACGTTGCCGCGGAGGACCTCGCCCAGTTGCTCGAGGGGCGGCGGCTGCCGCGCTGGGTGGCGGCCAAGGGCAGCTTCGGTGGCGGCTACGTCCGCACGCGCGCGCTCATGCGCCAGGCGTCCCTCAATACCGTGTGCGAGGAGGCGGCCTGCCCCAACATCGCCCGCTGCTGGCCGCGCGGCACCGCGACGTTCATGATCGCCGGCTCGCGATGCACGCGCGGATGCCGGTTCTGCAACGTGGAGTCGGCCAAGCCGATCGGGCTGCCGGACCCGGGCGAGCCGGAGCGCGTCGCCGAAGCCGCCGCCGCGATGGGGCTGCGCTTCGTGGTCGTGACGGCGGTCGCCCGCGACGACCTGCCCGACGGCGGGGCCGCCCACTTCGCGGCGACCATCCGCGCCCTGCGCGCGCGGCTGCCCGAGGCCCGGGTCGAGGTGCTGATCCCGGACTTCCGGGGGCGCTGGGAGGCGCTCGAGACGGTCATCGAGGCCGGCCCGGACGTCCTCAACCACAACACCGAGACCGTGCCCCGGCTGTACCGCCGCGTGCGGCCCGGCGCGCGATACGAGCGCACGCTCGAGCTGCTCGCGCGCACCACCGCCGCCGGTCTGCGGGCCAAGAGCGGGATCATGGTCGGGCTGGGCGAGCGGCTGTCCGAGATCGCCACCGTGCTCGCCGACCTCGCGGAGGCCGGCTGCGAGCTCGTGACCGTCGGGCAGTACCTCCGCCCCTCGCCCGCCCACCTGCCGGTGGTCCGGTACTACGCGCCGGCGGAGTACCCCGCCATCGCCGCGCTCGGCAGGTCCGTGGGCCTCGCCCACGTCGAGGCCGGTCCCCTGGTCCGCTCCTCGTTCGAGGCGGACCGCGTGGCCGACGCCCTTCCGCTGGCCGTCTGAGGGTCGCCCGGGACCGCCCGGGAGGCGGTCGTGAAGACGCGGTTAAGGGCCATAAAGTCCTCGCCCCCGAGGGCCGATAGGAGGGGCGTACTCCTCCTCGCCAAAGAGATCCGGTCAGGGACGACCGGCTCGGCACGACCCCCCTGAGAGCGATGCCCGGCTACCACACCAAGCGAATCTCACTCCCGGACGGGAAGTTCATCGAGATCGTCGTCATCGGCGGCGACGACGCCCCTGGGGTGGAGCTCCAGGCCCACGCCGCGGACGTGGCGACGGACCTGGCGACGGCCCTGGCGGCGACCGAGACCCGCACGGTTCGCGACCTCCACCTGTGCCCCGAGTGCGCGAGCGACCTGGTCTACCCGGTGGGCTGGGACGAGCGGCGCTCCGACCGCTGGTCGATCACGCTTCGCTGCCCGAACTGCGAGTGGTGGCACACGGGCGAGTACGGCGACGGCGAGGTCGAGCGGTTCGACGACGTGCTGAACGAGGGCACCGAGCTCCTGCTCGACGCGCTCCGGTCGTTCAGCCGCTCGAACATGCAGGACGACGTCGAGCGTCTCATCGACGCGATCGACACCGGGCTGATCCAGCCGATGGACTTCTAGGCCGCTCTTCCCGCGTAGGATGCGCGGGGGGAGGGAGCCAGCCATGAAGGTCATGAGCGCGAGTGAGGCCTATTCGGCGTGGACCGCGGGCCAGGCGCACATCGTGGATGTGCGCGAGGAGCTCGAGTACGAGGCCACCAGCGTGCCCGGGGTGCTGTTGATCCCGATGAGCGAGCTCGGGGAGCGCCTCGACGAGGTCCCCACCGACCGGCAGCTGGTGATCCTCTGCAGCCGCGGCTCCCGCAGCGCGTACGTCGCGGACGCGCTCACCTCGCACGGCGGGTTCGGCGAGGTGGCGAACCTCGAGGGCGGGCTGATCGCCTGGGCGGCGGCGGGCCTTCCCTACGAGGGCGACCCGCCGGGCTGACCCGGGCGCGTCAGAAGCGGCGGACGACCCGGTAGAGGGTGTCGCGCTGCACGGCGCGCCGGCCGGTGGCCTCGATCGCGGCGACCATGCGCGGGGTGTCAAGCCGGAATGAGGTGCCGGCGGCCCGCACGACGTTCTCCTCGATCATGATCGAGCCCATGTCGTCGCACCCGAACTCGAGCGCCATCTGACCGACGCGGAGGCCCTGGGTGACCCACGACGACTGGAAGTGGGGGAAGTTGTCGAGGTACAGGCGGCTGACCGCGAGCATCATCAGGTAGTCGGCCGGCGTCGTGGGCACGTGGTCCTCGCCCCGCGCGCTCCCGCCTCCTGACTGGTAGCTCCAGCAGACGAAGGCCCGGAAGCCGCCGGTCTCGTCCTGGAGCTCGCGCAGGCGCCGGAGGTGCTCGACGCGGTCCTCCCAGGTGTCCACGGTGCCGTACATCATCGTCGCCGTGGTCGACATGCCGGCGAGGTGAGCCGTGCGCATGACCTCGAGCCACTCGTCGCTCGTCGTCTTCTTCGGGGCGATGACGTTTCGGACGCGGTCCACGAGGATCTCGGCGCCGCCGCCGGGCAGCGAGTCGTGGCCGGCCTCCCGCAGCCGTCGCAGCGTCTCCTCGAGCGGCAGGCGCGAGAAGTGGGCGATGTGCTGCACCTCCGACGGCGAGAGCGCGTGGAGGTGGATCGGGTAGCGGGCCTTGATCGCGCCGAAGAGGTCCTCGTACCACTCGATCCTGAGGCCCGGGTGGTGGCCGCCCTGCAAAAGCAGCGCCGTCCCGCCCAGCGCGAGCGTCTCCTCGATCTTCCGGAAGATGACCGCGTGCGGCAGCACGTACGCCTCGGCGTCGCGCGGGTGGCGGTAGAAGGCGCAGAAATCGCAGTCCGTGATGCAGACGTTCGTGTAGTTGACGTTGCGGTCGATCACGAACGTGACCTCGTCTGGGTCGCTCGCGCGGTCGCGCGCCGCCCGGGCGGCCGCCCCGACGCCGACGAGGTCGCGGGAGGCCAGGAGGGCGAGGGCGTCCGCATCCGAGATGCGCTCGCCGGCGCGCGCGCGCTCGAGGGCGGCGCGCTGGTCGACGGGGGCGACGGTGGCCATCGGTGCGATCCTACGCCCCGTTACGCCGCCAGCCGCGGCAGCTCGGAGAGCTCGCCGGCCTCGCGGGCGAGCTCGAGGAAGCGCGCGAGCCCCCGGCGCTCCGCCGGGCCGAAGCCGTAGCGGAGACGGCGGAAGTACGCGCGGATGTAGTCGACTGGGAACGGGAAGCGCTCGGCCGCCGCCTGCACCACCGCCTCGGGCTCGGCGACGTAGCGCTCCTGGGCGACCTTGAGCTCGCGCGCGAGGCCCTGGACCCGCTCCGGGCGCTCGGCGGCGACCTCCGCCCGCGCAGCCCAGACCGCGAAGACCATCGGCAGGCCGGTCCGCTGGGACCAGCGCTCGGCGAGGTCCGTGGCGTGCGGGGCCAGGCCGGCCTGCAGGGCGACCAGGGCCTCGTCCGCGATCAGGAGCACGCCGTCGAACCGGGCGAGCGCCACGTCCGGGGGCTCGTCGAGCACCTCGAACGGCGGCACCTCGGTCCCGAGCAGCACGCGCAGGAGCGCGACCGACGTGGCGCTGTGCGGCGTGACCGCGACACGCTCGACGCGCTCGAACGGGACGCGCGAGAAGAGCTGGATCGAGTCGACCGCCCCCGAGGCCGTGATCGACGCCGT
>DATFWK010000188.1:0-15204 GCA_035259345.1 Miltoncostaeaceae bacterium
CGCTCAGCCGCCGCACCAGGTTGATCTGCTGGAAGATCATCGCCGCATCGCGGCGGGCGGCGACGAGGTCGTGGCCCTTCAGGCCGACGACGTTGCGGCCCGAGACGACGATCGACCCGTCGTCCGGGGTCTCGAGGCCGACGACGCACCGCAGG
The DNA here is from genome assembly GCA_035259345.1 of Miltoncostaeaceae bacterium. Taxonomy (GTDB): domain Bacteria; phylum Actinomycetota; class Thermoleophilia; order Miltoncostaeales; family Miltoncostaeaceae; genus DATFWK01. Next base: position 156 of record DATFWK010000188.1, read on the forward strand.
GCCGTGGACTTGCCCGAGCCGTTGGCTCCGAGCACGGCCACCGACTCCCCCCGGCCGACGTCCAGGTCGAGGCCGTCGAGTACCAGCCGCTCCCCGAAGCTCTTCCGCAGCCCGCGGACGCTCAGGGCCGCCCCCCGCCCGGCGTCCGTGCCAGGCGGGGGCTGGGCCGGCACGCCGGCCGGCACTGCCCTGAGGTTGGGCGGGGAGATCGGAGCGCTCCCTGACGTCCTTGACGGTCGCCTAGACGTCCTTGATGGTCAGGCCGAGGGTCGTGGCCAGGTCGAAGAGCGGCTTGTAGGTCGTCTTGGTCACGGCGATCATCGGGCCGGGCGGGTCGACGTCGAGGAACGCGCCGACCTTGGCGATGTCTGCCGGCTTCAGCGTCAGGAGCGCCTTCTTCACCTGCGCCTTGAACGCCGGGGGCAGCGACCCGCGGATGGTGACGGGGTCGTTCGGGATCGGGTTGGACGCCCAGATCTGCCGGTACTTCGACGCGTCGAACTGGCCGGCCTCGGTGGCGGTGGCCTGCTCCTGGGTGTTCACCTCGGCCGCGTCGATCTTGCCGTTCGTGAGGGCCAGGAGCGACTGCGGGTGGCCGCCGGCGTACTTGACCTTCACGTCGCTCGGCGAGAGGCCTGCCTTCTTCATCGCGAAGCGCGGCAGGGCGTCCCCGGAGGTCGAGCCGGGCTCGGACAGCGCCAGCGTGTGGCCCTTGAGGTCGGCGATGCTCTGGATCGGGGAATCCTTCGGGACCCAGATCCCCGCCTTGTAGGTCGTGAGCTTGCCCTTGCCGTCGGCGAACGAGACGAGCGGCTGGGCCTTGGCCTGCGTGCTTGCGAACACGTAGCCGAGCGGCCCGAACTCGGCCAGGTCGAGCTTGTTGTTGCGCATCGCGACGACCTCGGCCGCGTAGCTCTGGACGATCGTGAGCTTGACCGGGCAGCCGAGCTTCTGCTGCAGGGCCTTGACGAGGACTGTGTAGGCCGGCGTCAGCTTGGCGGGGGCCTCGTACGGCTCGATGCCGAACCGGACCTGGCCGTTGGGGCAGTTGGCGGCCCCGGCCGCGCCGGCCTGGCCGACGGCCGCGACCCCGATCGCGGCTCCGGCCGCGAGGATGGTGAACGTGCGAACGAAGCGCATCGAGTCTCCCTTTGTAGGTCAGCTGGCCTCTGCCAGCAGCTGGTCGAGCACGCGCGGCGCCAGGCCGAGCGCGGTGGTCATCCCGATCCCGGAGGTGACCGCGACGGCGCGGACCCCCCGGTCGATCGGGGCGACCAGGAACTCGTCGTGGGGGCTGTGGGCATAGACGCCGAGCCAGCGCTCGCGGACGGCGAGCGGCCGGCTTCCGAGCAGCGCACGGGCCTCGTCCAGGAGCAGGCGGTCGAGGGCCTCGTCGCGGAACGGCGTCGGGGTGAGCGCGTAGCGGTGGGTGTCGCCCACCACGAGATCGCCGTCCGGGCGCTGGGTGATGAGCAGGTTGACGTCGGCCGCGACCAGGTCCGGCCGCTCCCGCTCCAGGCGGTCGCGGACGGCCGGCAGGGACGGGCACTCGGCGAAGCCGCGGTAGCGAAGCAGGGCGAGGCCCGTCGCGAGCGCCGGCTCGATCGGCCGGTCGTCCGGCGGCGCGACGCGGAGCATCTGCAGGATGCAGCGGCGCATCCCGGCCGCCGCGGCGACGCTTGGAGCGAGGCGGTCGAGGTCGTGGCCCGCGGCGATGGCGATGGCCCCGGCGGCCACCTCGCCGCGGCTCGTGTGGAGCCGGCCCGGCTCGACGCCGAGCGCGGCGGTGCCCCACTCGAAGCGGACGCCGGGCTGCCGCGCAAGCCAGTCCGTCAGTGCGGGAATCGCCTCCCGCGGGTCCATGCGGCAGTCGTTCGGGGTCCAGAGCGCGCCGAGCAGGCCATCGGACGCGACCGGCACGCGCCGCGCGACCTCGTCGGCGGCAAGGATCTCGGCCTCGTCGGGACGCTCCGCCGCGAACTCCTCGATCACGGCGATCTCCTCCGGGCTCCGCGCGAGGAGCATCGACCCGGACTCGACGAGCCAGAACCCGGCGGCGAGGGCCAGGCGCCGCCAGCGCCGGCGCGCCTCGAGCGCCGCCTCGCGGGCCGCCCCGGCCTGCGCCGTGAAGTAGCCGTGGCCGAAGTTGCGGATCGACGCGCCGCTCGCGTGGCCGTCCCGCTCGATGACCAGCACCGAGAGGCCGCGCTCCACGGCGTCCACGGCCAAGGACAGCCCGACGATGCCGGCGCCGACGACCGCGAGGTCGACGCGCTCGGTGCGGTGCGAGGCCTCCCGGGTCTCCGCGATCGCCATGCGGCGGCACCCTTGTCCCGGCGCCGCCTGATGTCAATACATGTCGAACCTTGTCACATCACGGTGACAACGGGTTCACAACTGATATCGAGTGGTGTCGATCCGGAGACATCGCGCACACAATGGCCAGCCCAAGGCGAACTTGTATAGTGAAGTTTGTGACCCCGGAGCCCCGCCATCGCAAGGTGGCCCAGGCGATCCGCCAGCGGATCGCCGCGGGCTCCATCGCGGTGGGGGAGCCGATCCCGTCCGAGGCGGAGCTGTGCGCCGAGTTCGGCGTGTCCCGGGGCCCCGTCCGCCAGGCCCTCGCGACGCTCCGGGCCGAGGGCGCGATCGCCGGGGGGCGCGGCAAGCCGCCGGTGGTCCGGGACCGGCCGCTCGCGCAGCCGTTCGAGTCGCTCCTCTCCTTCTCGGCGTGGGCGGAGCGGGAGGGGCGAACGCCCGGCCAGCGGACGCTCGAGATCGCGCGCCGGCCCGCGGGCGCCGAGGCCGCGGACGCCCTCTCGGTCGCTGAGGGCGAGCCGGTGGTCGAGCTCCTGCGCCTGCGCCTGCTGGACGGCAGGCCCGCGATGGTCGAGCGCACGGTCTTCGTCGAGCCGGTCGGGCGCATGCTCTTCGACTTCGACACGGACACCGGATCGATCTACGGCTACCTGACCACCCGCGGCATCGACCTCAGCGTCGGGCGTCACACCTTCGACGCGGTCGTCGCGGACGCGACGGATCGGCGCCTGCTCGGGGTGGGCCGGGGCGCCCCGCTGCTGCGCGAGCGCCGGCGCTCGGCCGACTCCGACGGCACCCCCATCGAGTGGTCGGACGACCGGTACCGCCCGGACCTCGTGGTCTTCACGATCGACAACGCGCGCAGCACCTACCCCAGCGTGGCCAGGAGGGACGCCGCATGAGCATCGACCTCGCCGTCCTCGACATCGCGGGCACGACGGTGCAGGAGCACGGCGCCGTCTACCGCGTGCTGGAGGAGGCCCTCAGGGACGCCGGCGCGTCGGTCGGGCCGGCGGAGGTCGCCCGCTGGATGGGCGCCGACAAGCGTGAGTCGATCCGCACGCTCCTCGCGGAGGACGGGGGACGGCCGGACGAGCGCCTGGTGGAGCGGGTGCACGACGACTTCCGCGGCCGGCTCGAGCGCGCCTACGACGAGCGGCCGCCGGCGCCGCTCGACGGCGTTCCCGAGGCCCTCGCGGCGCTGCGGTCCGGCGGCGCCAGGGTCGTCCTCACGACGGGCTTCGATCGCGAGATCACGGACGACGTCCTGCGCCGCGTCGGGTGGGCCGACGGGGTCGTCGACGGCGTCGTGTGCGCGGACGACGTGCCGGCCGGGCGGCCCGCGCCGTACATGATCTTCCGTGCGCTCGAGATGACCGGTGTCCAGCGGCTCGCGGCGACCCTCGTGGCCGGCGACACCGTTCGCGACCTCGAGGCGGGGGCGAACGCGCGGGCCGGCTGGATCGTCGGGGTGCTGACCGGCGGATCAGATGCCGGCACGCTGGCGCGGGCGCCGCACACTCATCTCCTGGCTGGTGTCGGCGAGATTCCCAGCCTCGTGGCGGCCGCCTGAGGGGAGCGGCGCCGGTCATGCCGGCCGGCGAGCTGGCGCTCCCAGAGCTCGAGCAGCGCCTGGGCGCCGGCCGTGTGCCGGAACGGGTCGGCGACGGGCTCCTCGTGGTGGTCAAGCGGGCGGGCGGCGATCAGCTCGCCGTCGAGCTCGGCCAGCAGCACCGCGCCGGTCGGCACCGGACGCGAGTCGAGCGCCGCGAGGCGCGCGAGCGCCGGCGCATCGGCCGGTCCGGCGACGCGGAGGGCGACGGGCCCGGTCGGCGCTGGCTCCACCCGCGCGGACGCTGCGGCGCGCCGCTCCTTCGAGGCCCGGCGCAGCCGTCCGAGCAGCCGGGCGCGGTCGGCCTCGACGCGGAGACCGCGGCGGCGTTCCTCGACGAGCTCCCGTGACAGCAGGTGGTGGTGCATGGCTGGCTCCTGACGACGGCTGCGTTCGTCAAGGAGGACACCTGGTGGCTGTGCTTATTCCCGTTCCATGGAGGCGCCGGCCGCAGGTCGAACCGGCTCGGCGGCCGGCGCCCCGGTTCGGGGCGGACGCCGAATGTGTCATTCGTGTGACGATCGTGCATAATGCCCTGCACCTCTGGGTCAGGAGGGCCCGCTGGCCACACGCGTCATCAATGAAGGCGACGTGGTTCGAGTCACCGTGCCGCTCGTCGGCGAGACGCCGGAGGGCGATCCGGTGCTGATCGCCGCGGGCGAGCGGGCGACCGTGGCCGTCCAGCCGAGCGCGGTGGCGGACTGGATCTACCTCGAGGTGGAGGACCGGCGGACCGGCGCCGTCGTGGCGCTCGCCGCGGCGCCCCACGACCTCGTCGAGGTCGTCCGTCCGGCGGAAGGCTGGGACCCGGGCGCGCTCGGGGCCTACCCCACCGCGTAGTCCGAGCGCGCTCCCCCCGGCATGTGAGAGCGTCGTCGCGACGCTCGAACGCGCATTCCCGACGGAAGGGGGCAGCCATGCCGAGTAGCTCGCCGACAGCCCAGAAGGGCTCGCCCGGCCCGGACGAGCCCCTGGGCCACCGGCTCCATCGGTTGTTCGTCCCGGTGCGGCTGCCCCCGCCGGTCAACCCCGCGCTCCTGAAGCACACGCAGAAGCGGGCGGAGGACGCCCAGAACCGGGTCGCGGACCGAATCACGACGTTCGCCGGGTCGATGACCTTCGTCTACATCCACATCCTCTGGTTTGGCTGCTGGATCGGGTTCCGCGTCGAGCACTACCCGTTCGGCCTGCTCACGATGATCGTCTCGCTCGAGGCGATCTTCCTCTCCACGTTCGTGATGATCAGCCAGAACCGCGCGGACGCGAAGCGCCAGGTGATCGCCGACGAGCAATGGCGCACGGTCCAGGAGGAGGACACGCAGAACCAGGAGCTGCTCGACCTCTCGCGGAAGATCTACAAGCTGACCCAGGAGGTTCACGCCGTCTCCAGCCAGGTGGCCGCCGCGGGCACAGGGGAGGCGGGCCCGGCCGGCGACGCCGCGCCCGCGGGGCCAGGGCCGTCGTGAGGTGATCGGCGCCCGGGCGTGAGCGATCTCGCGAGGCCGTCGGGGAGGCCGCCGGGGGGCGGCGCGGCGCTCGCGCGCCCCTCGCTCCGGTACCGGAGCGCCGCCGGCCGCTGGGTGATCGCGGCAACCGTGCTCGGGTCGGGCATGGCCTCGCTCGACGGGACGGTGGTGGGCATCGCGCTGCCGGCGATCGGCAAGGACTTCGACGCCTCGTTCTCGAGCCTGCAGTGGACGATCAACGCGTACACCCTCACGCTCGCCGGGTTCCTGCTGCTCGGCGGGTCGCTCGGGGACCACTACGGACGCCGTCGTGTCTTCACCGTCGGCGTCGTCTGGTTCGGGGCCGCGTCCCTCCTCTGCGCGGTCGCGCCCGACGTCGAGATGCTCATCCTCGGCCGGGCGCTCACGGGCGTCGGAGCGGCGCTGGTCACCCCGGGCAGCCTCGCCATCCTCGAGGCGAGCTTCGCCCCCGACGACCAGAGCGCGGCCGTCGGCGCCTGGTCGGGTCTCGGCGGCGTGGCGTCGGCCCTCGGGCCGTTCCTCGGGGGCTGGCTCATCGCCGCCGCCAGCTGGCGGTTCATCTTCCTCCTGAACCTCCCGCTCGCCGCCGTCACGCTGTGGATCTCAGCCCGTCACGTCCCCGAGAGCCGCGACCCCGGCGTGCAGGGGCAGGCGCTCGATCTGCGCGGGTCGGCCCTCATCGCCGCGAGCCTGGCCGGCATCACCTACGCGCTGACCGAGGGCCCGAAGGGCGGATGGGGCTCCCCGGCGGTGGTCGCCCTCGGGGTGCTGGGCGTCGTCGCCCTGATCGCGTTCCTGTGGGTCGAGCGGAGCAGCCGCCATCCCATGGTCCCCCTATCCATGTTCCGGTCGGTTCCGTTCAGCGCGATGAACCTGGTCACGTTCCTCGTCTACGCGGCGCTCGGCGCGGCGTTCTTCCTGATCCCGATCCAGCTTCAGATCTCGCTCGGCTACACGCCCCTCGAGGCCGGCGCGGCGCTCATCCCGCTCACCGTCCTCTCCCTGATGTTCTCGGCGCGGGCCGGCAGGCTGGCCCATCGCATCGGGCCCCGGATCCCGGTGACGCTCGGCGCCCTCGTCTCCGCGATCGGCCTCCTGCTCATCGCCGGCATCGACTCGGGGTCGACCTTCCTCGGCGGCGTGCTCCCGGGCGTGATCGTCCTCGGCATCGGCCTGTCCCTGGCCGTCGCGCCGCTGACCTCGACCGTGCTCGAGGCGGGCGGCGTCGAGCACGCCGGCATCTCCTCGGCCATCAACGTCGACATCGCGCGGATCGCCGGCCTCCTCGCCGTCGCGCTGATCCCTGCGGCGGCGGGCATCTCCGGCGGGAACTACGAGAGCGCCGCGGACCTCACCGACGGCTTCCGGACCGGCCTGCTCATCTGCGCGGGCCTCAGCGCCCTGGGAAGCCTGCTGGCCTTCGTCACGGTCCGCCGGGCCGCGCCGCCTCCGGCCGGCGTCGAGCCGGCGCCGGTGGCGTTCTGCCCGGTGACCGGCCCGCCGCTCGGCGGCAAGCCGGCCGGGAGTGGGCAGCCTGCTACGGCGTGATCACGTCGTGCAGCTCGTAGGTGTACTCGCGCATCGGGGGGCCGGCCTCAGGGTCGCCTCCCATCACTTCCTTGAGGACCGGCATCAGCCGCTTGTCGCGGAACGCGTTCCAGGCGGCCTCCGATTCCCACACGTCCATGATCCGGAAGGTGTCGCCGGCGAACCCGGCGGTGTGGACGATCAGGCCGGCCGGTGGGTCGGAGTCCCCGCCGACGCGCCTTGCGATCTCGTCGTAGTTCGCGGTGCTGCGATCGCCCGCGGGGACGTCGAACTCCTGGACGTACACGATGGCCATCTCCGCCTCCTCATGTCGGGGATCCGATGGTAGTCGCGGCCGCCGGGCCGCCGTCAAGGCCCGTCCGCCGGACTCGGAGGTCGGCGCCCCGCTCGCCTACGCTCTGCACATGTCCGTGAGCCGCAGCGACCGCCCGGGGGCCGCCGAGGCGCCCGCCGCCGGCGTGCTCGGGCTCACCGAAGAGGAGGCGCGCAGGCGGCTCGAGGAGGAGCCGCCGAAGCCGCCGGCCCGGGGCAGCCGCAGCGTCTGGGACATCGTCTGGTCCAACACGGCGACCGTCTTCAACCTCATCCTCGGCGGGCTGCTGGTGCTGATCCTGGCCGTCGGCAGCTGGAAGGACGGCCTCTTCGGCTTCGTGATCATCGCCAACACCGCGATCGGCATCGTCCAGGAGCTTCGGGCCAAGCGGACGCTCGACCGCCTCGCGCTCCTCGTCCAGCCGCGGGCCCGGGTCTGGCGGGACGGGGTCATCCGCGAGCTCCCCCCGGAGGAGCTGGTCGTCGGGGATGCGGTGCACATCGAGCCTGGCGACCAGGTCGTCGCCGACGGCGAGGTCCTGACCTCCCGGGGCCTCACGCTCGACGAGTCCATCCTCACCGGGGAGTCCGACGCGATCGCCCGCTTCCCGGGCGACGAGGTGCACTCGGGCGCGGCCTGCGTGGCCGGCTCCGGCGACATGCTGGTGACGGCCGTCGGCGGCGACCGCTACGCCGAGCAGCTGGCCGCCGAGGCCCGCGGCACGCGGGCGGTGCTCAGCCCGCTGCAGCTCGACATCAACCGGATCCTGCGCGGCACCGTCCTGCTGATGGTGCCGTTGGCCGTGCTGCTCGTCACCTCGCTCCTGATCCGCGAGACGGCGCTCCTGACCGGCGTGCAGACCATCGTCGCCGCCCTCGTCCCGCTCGTGCCCGAGGGGCTCGTGCTGCTCGCCTCGCTCACGTTCGCGGTCGCCGCCGTGCGGCTGGCGCGGCTCGGCGCGCTGGCCCAGCGCCTGAACTCGATCGAGAGCCTGGCGAGCGTGGACACGATCTGCCTCGACAAGACCGGCACGCTCACCGACGAGCGCCCCCGCCTCGTCGGCCTGGTTCCGGCGGACGGGCACTCGGAGGACGGCCTCGGCGACGCGCTCGGTGCGCTCGCGGCGAGCGCCGGCACGAGGAACGCGACGTTCCAGGCGGTCCAGGACGGGCTCGCGCGTTCCCCGCGGGCGGTGCTGACCGAGGTGCCGTTCTCCTCGGCACGCAAGTGGAGCGGCGCGACGTTGGAGGGCGTGGGCACGGTGGTGGCCGGCGCGCCGGACATCCTCGAGGCGGCCGGCGTGCCCCTGTACGAGGGCCTGCGGAGCGCGGTCGCCGAGCACGCGGCCGACGGGAGGCGCGTGATCCTCGTCGCCGCCGGCGACGCGCAGCTGGTGGAAGACGGCGGGCTGCCGGACGGGCTCTCGCCCCTCGGCCTGGCCCTGCTCGCGGAGGGCATCAGGGACGACTCCATCGAGACGATCGCGTTCCTCCGCCGGCAGGGGGTGCGCATCAGGATCATCTCCGGGGACGCGGTCGAGACGGTCAGCGCGGTCGCCCGCGCCTGCGGCGTCCCGGACGCCGATCGGGCGATCGCCGGCCCGGACCTCACGGACGACCCTGAGGAGCTGGCGCGGGTGGCCGAGCGCACGGTCGTGTTCGGGCGCGTCGTCCCCGAGCAGAAGCGCAGCCTCATCGCGGCGATGACCCGGGACGGCCGCTACGTGGCGATGGTCGGGGACGGGGTGAACGACGTGCTCGCGCTCAAGGAGGCGCGCCTGGCGGTCGCGATGGGCGGCGGGAGCCAGATGGCGAAGGGTGTCGCCGACCTGGTGCTCCTGCGCGGGGGCTTCGCCACGGTGCCGCCGGCCATCGCCGAGGGCCGGCGGATCCTGCGCAACACCCACCGCGTCGCCAAGCTGTTCGTCTCCAAGACGGTCTACGCGGCGGCGCTGCTGGCCACCATCGGGCTCGCCCCGATCGCGTTCCCGTTCCTGCCCCGGCACCTCTCGGTGACCTCGTCCCTCACGATCGGCATCCCGGCGTTCTTCCTGGCACTCGCCCCGAGCACGGGCCCGGTCGAGAAGGGACGGGACTTCATGCGCAGCCTGCTCTCTTTCGCGATCCCGGCCGGGCTCACGACCGCGGCGGCGATCGGCGCCGCGTACCTGATCGTGCGCGGCCCGCTCGACGAGGCCGTCGTCGAGGGGCGCACCGCGGCGGTCCTGGTCGCGACGGCGATGGGGCTGGGCATCGTCGTGCTGCTCGAGCGGGAGTCGGGCCGGGTGCGCTGGTGGGTGTGGGCGATGGTCGGTGGGTTCGCGCTCGCCCTGACACTGGGCCTGCGGGTGCCGTGGCTTCGGAACTTCTTCGAGGTGGCCTGGCCGAGCGGCGATGTCTGGGTGGTGACGGCGCTCTCCGCGGCCGCCGGGCTGGCCGTGCTCGTGCTCGTCCTGCGGGCCGAGCGGTGGCGGAATCGCGCCTGCCGGGAGGCCGACCGGAGCTGACACCGCGGGTTCCGCGCACCCGTCGCGCGGGGTTCCACGGATGTGGCGGCCCGCCGGGTGCCCGACGCTGTGCCCATGAGCGCTTACCGGCACATCGCATGCTGCATCGACGACTCGGGTGCGTCGTCGAGGGCCCTGGCGGAGGCGGTGCGCCTCCGCTCGTTCGGCCCCGGGCGCCTGAGCATCGTCCACGTCGCCCCCTACCCGCGCGCGTTCGCGAGCGGGCCGGGCGCGATGGTCGTCGACTGCTTCTCGCTCGTGGAGTCCGCGCGCGACTGGCTCGAGCAGCGCGCCGCGATGGTTCCCGGGAGCGACCCGGTCCTGCTCGAGGGGCCGCCCCCGGGCGTCGTCTGCGAATGGGCAGAGGGTGAGGCTGTTGACCTGCTCGTCGCCGGCACGCACCGGGGGCCGGTCCAGCGCGTGCTCCTCGGAAGCTTCGCCGGGCACCTGGTGCGCCACGCGCCGTGCCCGGTGCTGCTCGTCCGCCCCGCCGCCGCGGACAAGCGGTGGGACGAGGTGGCCGTGCCGGACTCGATCGGAGCGCCGCGATGAGCGCTCCGCGCCCCCTGCAAGGCCGCGATCTGGGACACGTCGCCGCGCTGCTCGACCGACTGGAGGTCGGGCCCCACCGGCGCTGCGCCGTCCCAGGGTGCCTCCATCGCCCGGCCCCCATGGGACCCCGCCGGGCGATGGGGGCCTCGTCCGGGCCCGGCGCCGGCGCCACCGCCACGCGATGACCGACGCACTTCGAAGGGAGCAGCCATGAAGACCGGCGACGTGATGACGCCCCGTCCGCTCGTCGCGAGCCCCGGCGAGCGCCCGCGCGAGATCCAGCGCCTCATGGAGGCGGCGAAGGTCCACCACATCCCGCTGGTGGACGACGGGCGTGTGGTCGGCCTCTGGGTCGCGACGCGGGAGGGGCCGCTCGTGCTGCTCGGCCCCGAGCAGGTCCACGAGACGACGCCCGACGTCGACGCCGAGGCGACGATGAGCGCCCTCCTCGGCGACCACGAGGCGGCCGTGGTCTGGGACGAGTCCGGCGAGCCCGCCGGCGTGGTCACCCGGACGGACGCGCTGAACGTCCTGCGCTCCGCCTTCACCCAGGGCCTCGGCCGGCGGACCCTGCGACCGGTCGTGCTGCGCCTGATCGGCCCCGCGGGAGCCGGCAAGACGACGCTCCTCGTCCGCACGGTGGAGCGCATGCGCGGCTTCCGAGTCGGCGTGATCCAGGGGAATGCCCCTGCGGCCGGCGAGCCCGGTGAGCGGACGCTCGCGGGAGCGCCGCTGGTCGATGCCCCGAACGCCCACTTCCGCAAGGGCTTCCACGAGGCCCTCCGCCAGATGGCTGGCGTCGAGCTCGTCGCCGTCGAGGACCGCGACGGCCCGCCCGTCCTGTCCGACCGCGGCCTGGGCGAGACGGTCCGGGTGCTCGTCGTGACGCCGGCCGACGCCCTGGAGATCCCCGAGGACAGCCTCGCCGAGGCGGACGCCGTCGTCGTCACCAAGCTCGACCGGGCGCCGCCGGAGCTCGCCCCGGAGCGCCTGGCGCGGGACCTCTGCCGCCGCCACCCCGGCCTCCTGGTGGTCGGCGTCGCGGCCGGGATCGACGACCGCGGGCTCGACGACTGGCAGCACTGGCTCGAGGGCAAGATCCTCTCGCGCCGGCCGTGAGCCGCCGCCGCCGCCCGGCGGGCGCCCCGCGAAGCGGCTGACCCTCGCCGGCGGGCCGCGCCCAGGTGGATCCTGTATGACCCCGCCTGCGATGGCCGCCTCGCCCGAGCCCGGCGATCTCCGCCTCGTCGACGCCTGGTGGCGCGCGGCCAACTACCTGTCGGTCGGGCAGATCTACCTGCTCGACAACCCGCTGCTCAGGGAGCCGCTCCGTCCGGAGCACGTCAAGCCGCGCCTGCTCGGGCACTTCGGCACGACCCCGGGGCTCAACCTGGTCTACGCGCACCTGAACCGGGTCATCCGCCTGCGCGACGTCGGCGCCATCTACGTCTGCGGCCCCGGCCACGGCGGTCCGGGAATGGTTGCCAACGCCTACCTCGAGGGCACCTACAGCGAGATCTATCCCGACGTCTCGCGGGACGTGGAGGGCCTGCGGCGGCTCTTCCGCCAGTTCTCCTGGCCGGGCGGCATCCCGAGCCACGCCGCCCCCGAGACGCCGGGCTCGATCAACGAGGGCGGCGAGCTTGGGTACGCGCTGGCCCACGCGTTCGGCGCCGCGTTCGACAACCCGGACCTCCTCGTCGCGTGCGTCGTCGGCGACGGCGAGGCGGAGACGGGCGCGCTCGCCACGAGCTGGCACGGCAACAAGTTCCTCAGCCCGCGCAAGGACGGCGCCGTGCTGCCGATCCTCCACCTGAACTCGTTCAAGATCGCCAACCCGACGGTGCTCGCCCGCATCCCGCAGCGGGAGCTTGTGGCGCTGCTCGAGGGGTACGGATGGCGTCCGATCCTGGTGACCGGGTCGGACCCGATGCCGGTCCACAGCGCCCTCGCCGACGCGCTCGACGTGGCGCTCGACGACATCGACCGCATCCAGCGGGAGGCGCGGACGAGCGGTCACGCGGGGCGCCCGGCCTGGCCGATGATCGTCCTGCGCACCCCGAAGGGGTGGACCGGGCCGAAGGAGGTCGACGGGAAGCCGGTCGAGGGCACGTGGCGCTCGCACCAGGTGCCCGTCCCGGCGGTGCGAGACAGCCCGGACCACCGTCGCGTGCTCGAGGCGTGGCTCCGGAGCTACCGGCCCGAGGAGCTCTTCGACGGCGACGGCGCGCTGGTCGCGGAGATCGCGGCGATCGCGCCCGAGGGCGAGCGGCGGATGAGCGCCAACCCGCACGCCAACGGCGGGCTGCTCCTTCGCGACCTCGCGCTGCCGGACTTCCAGGCGTACGCCGTGCCCGTGGAGCGGCCGGGGACGACGACGACCGAGGCCACCCGGGTGCTGGGCGTCTTCCTGAGGGACGTGATCGAGCGCAATCCGGAGAACTTCCGGCTCTTCGGGCCGGACGAGACGGACTCGAACCGGCTCACGGCCGTCTTCGAGCGCACGGCGCGCGTGTGGGAGGCCGCGGTCGAGCCGGTGGACGAGGGCCGCCTGGCCCCGGAGGGCCGCGTCCTGGAGGTGCTCTCGGAGCAGCTCTGCCAGGGGTGGCTCGAGGGATACCTGCTCACCGGCCGGCACGGCCTGTTCAACTGCTACGAGGCCTTCATCCACATCGTCGACTCGATGTTCAACCAGCACGCCAAGTGGCTGAAGGTCTCGCGCGCGCTCACGTGGCGGCGGCCCGTCGCGTCGCTCAACTACCTGCTGAGCTCGCACGTCTGGCGGCAGGACCACAACGGCTTCTCGCACCAGGACCCCGGCTTCATCGACCACGTGGTGAACAAGAAGGCGGAGGTCATCCGGGTCTACCTGCCGCCCGACGCAAACACGCTCCTGTCCGTTGCCGACCACTGCCTGCGGAGCCGCGACTACGTCAACGTCGTCGTCGCGGGCAAGCAGCCCGCGCTCGACTACCTGTCGATGGACGAGGCGGTCGTCCACTGCACCCGCGGCGCCGGCATCTGGGAGTGGGCCTCCAGCGACAAGGGCGGCGGTGAGCCCGACGTCGTCCTGGCCTGCTGCGGCGACGTGCCGACGCTCGAGACGCTCGCGGCCGCGGCGATCCTGCGCGAGCGGCTGCCGGGCCTGCGCGTGCGCGTCGTGAACGTCGTGGACCTGATGCGCCTCGAGCCCCCCGCCGAGCACCCCCACGGCCTCTCGGACCACGAGTTCGACGCGCTCTTCACGACGGACCGGCCGGTGGTCTTCGCCTACCACGGCTATCCGGCGCTCATCCACCGCCTGACCTACCGGCGCGCCAACCACGCGAACCTCCACGTGCGCGGCTTCCAGGAGGAGGGCACGACCACCACGCCCTTCGACATGGTCATGCTGAACGCCCTCGACCGCTACCACCTCGTGATGGACGTGATCGACCGCGTGCCGGGGCTCGGCGCGAGCGAGGCCGTCCTGCGCCAGGACATGGCGGACGCCCGGCTGCGCGCCCGCGCCTACACGCGGGAGCACGGCGAGGACGACCCCGCGATCCGGGAATGGGTCTGGCCGGGCTGATCCTCGTCGTCAACGCCGGCTCGACCAGCCTGAAGCTCTCGGTCGTCGCGCCGGACGGGGGCTCGGAGCGGATCGGGTCGCTCGAGGAGGCGCCCGCTGGGCTGGACGCCGTCGCTCACCGGGTCGTCCACGGCGGCGAGCGATTCCGCGACCCGGTGCTCGTCGACCCGGGCGTGCGGACGGCGCTCGCGCAGCTCACCGAGCTCGCCCCGCTGCACAACCGCCCCGCGCTCGAGGCGATCGACGCCGCGCTTGCGGCCTTCCCCGGCGTCCCGCAGGTCGCGGTCTTCGACACGGCCTTCCACGCGACGCTGCCGGAGATCGCGTTCGCCTACGCGGTGCCGCGCCGCTGGCGCGAGGAGTGGGGGATCCGCAGGTACGGGTTCCACGGGCTCTCGGTGGCCTGGGCGGCCGAGCGGGTGCCGGTTCGGCGGCTGGTCGTCTGCCACCTGGGCGGCGGGTGCTCGGTCACGGCCGTCCTCGACGGGCGCTCCGTCGACACGACGATGGGCTTCAGCCCGCTGGAGGGCGTCCCGATGGCGACCCGCTCGGGCTCGATCGACCCGGAGATCGCCCTCCACCTGCTGCGCACCGGGCGGCTCGGCCTCGAGGAGATCGACCAGGCGCTCGAGCGGGAGTCCGGCCTGATCGGCCTCTCGGGCCGCTCGTCCCGGTACGAGGAGCTGGAGCGCTCGGACGATCCCGCCGCGCGGCTCGCGCTCGACGTCTTCGCCTACCGCGTCGCCGGCGCCGTCGCGGCGATGGCCGCCGCGCTCGCCGGCCTCGACGCGCTGGTCTTCACCGGCGGCGTGGCCGAGCGCTCGGCCCGCGCGCGGGCCGACGTCTGCGGGCGGCTCGGCTTCCTCGGCGTCCGGCTCGACCCGGGCCGGAACGCGGCGGCCGGCGGCCCGGAGGACGAGCTCGCCGTCGAGGGAGCGCCTGTGCGCGTGGTGGCCCTCGAGGCCCGGGAGGACCTGGTGGCCGCCCGGGCAGCCCGGGCGGTGCTCTCGCAGGGGCGCTAGGAGGCCGGCCGGTCCTCCAGCTCGTCGTCGCGCCGGTGTCCGGCGAGGAACGGCGAGAGGAAGTGACCGGCGACCTTCGCGGCGGGCCACCAGAGCTCGGCGTCCCCGGCGGCCTCCCG
>DATFWK010000189.1:0-6042 GCA_035259345.1 Miltoncostaeaceae bacterium
ACGATCGGGCCGCCGCTCATCCGGATGCTCACCCGCTACTCCGCCCGGATCGAAACCGATTTCGTGCTGGAGCCGGGGAGCGGGGTGGTACCGTCGCGGGAGTGAGGGACGCGACGTGAGCTGGCGCGCCCGGGGAGGCGGGGCGCGGGTCGCGATCGGCCTCGTCCTCTGCCTCGCCGCGGTCGCGGTCCTCCCGGCCACCCGGGCCGCAGCCGCGTTCGCTCCATGCCCCGGCAAGGCGGGGATCGACTGCCAGACCGTCGAGGTCCCGCTCGATCGCACCGGCACCGTCCCGGGCACCGTCCCCCTGCACGTCGAGCGCCTTCCCGCACGGCTCGGCGCGACCGCAGCGCCGGTGGTCGCGATCGCAGGCGGGCCCGGCCAGGCGGCCACGGAGCTGATCCGCAGCTTCGACGCGGTGCTCGCTCCGGTGCTCGACCACCGCGACCTGATCGTGGTCGACCAGCGCGGCACCGGCGACTCGGGGCCCATCTCTTGCGCTGCGATCGGGATCTTCCGGCTGCTCACCACGGCCGGCGGCAGCAGCTGCGCGGCCGAGCTCGGCCCGGCGCGCGCGTTCTACTCGACGCGCGACGCCGCGGAGGACCTCGAGGCCGTCCGGGTCGCGGTCGGCGCGCCACGGGTCGCCCTGTACGGCGTGAGCTACGGCACGAAGGTCGCGAGCCTGTTCGCCGCGGCCCATCCGTCGAGCGTGGAGCGCGTCGTGCTCGACTCCGTCGTGCCGCCACAGCCGGCGGACCCCTTCAACCGCTCGAGCTTCACCGCCATCCGCCGGGTGCTCACGACGCTGTGCTCGGGCCATCGCTGCGCGGGCGTCACGGCCGACCCGTACGGGGACCTCGTCGCGCTCGCCCGGCGCCTGGATCGCGCGCCGATCCGTGGCACGGCCGTCGGGCGGACTGGGCGGAGGCGGCCGGTGGCGGTCTCGGACCGCACGATGCTCGACCTGCTGTTCGCCGGCGACCTCGACCCGACGCTCCGCCTCGACCTGCCCGGCGCGGTGCGGTCGGCGCTCCGGGGCGACGACCAGCCGCTCCTGCGCCTCTCCCACCGCGCCACGGACACGACGGCCATCGCGCAGCCTGCCGCGTTCAGCACCGCGCTGTTCGCCACGACGACGTGCGACGACCTCGCCGCGCCATGGCCCGCGGCGGCGGCGCTCGAGGACCGCCCGGGCCTCCTCAGGGCGGCGATCGCGGGCGTGCCGGACGAGGCGTTCGCGCCCTTCGGCCGCGACGTGGCGCTGGACGAGTCTGCGGCCGCCCTCTGCCTCGCGTGGCCCAGCGACCCCAGGGGCCCGGCCGCGCCGGCCGCCGCTCCGCCACCCGTGCCGGCGCTCGCGCTGGCCGGCACGGCGGACCTGCGCACGCCGATCGAGGACGCCCGCGCGGTGGCGTCCAGCTTCCCGGGCGGACGGGTGGTCGCGGTCCCCGGCGGCCACTCGGTGCTGACGACCGACCGCTCCGGCTGCGCCGCCCGCGCGCTCGTGGCGTTCTTCGCGGACCAGACGGAGCCGACCTGCCGCATCGCGCGACTCCGGCTCCCCGCGATGCCGGTCGCGCCGGCGTCGCTGCGATCCGTGCACCCGATCGGCCAGGCGGGGGCGCAGCGCGGCCGGGTGACGGCGGCGGCGATCCTGACGATCCGGGACGTGCTGCGCGCCGTGATCTCGGCGCAGACGACGGCCCGCTCGCCCCGCGACCTGAGGGTCGGCGGCCTGCGCGGCGGCACCTTCCGCATCGCAGACACCACCGTTCACCTCTCGGGGGTGGTCTACGTGCCCGGCGTCGCCGTCAGCGGACGGCTGCTCACGGACGGCGGGCCCACCCTCGCCGACGTCCGCTTCGCGGGCGCGGGACGGGGGCGGCTGACCGTCGACGCCGACGGCAACGTGCGGGGCGTCGTCGACGGCCGATCCGTGACCGCTCGGGTGCCGGTCGGCGCCGGCACCGGGGCCTTCGCCCTGCTGCTCTAGTGCTCCGCCTCAGGAGTCCGTTGCATAGCCGGCGGCTGGCGACGAGACTTCTGGGGCGGAGCACTAACCGTCGAGCGGGGGGCGGCCCGCCAGCTCGCCGGCGCGGTCGAGGAGCACGGCCTCGGCGGAGAGCGCCCGCTCCGCGGCCGCGGACGCCCAGGCCCGCGCGCCGTCGATCTCGGCGCGGGCCGCCTCGAGCATCGCCGCCATCTCGCGTGGCGACGCGCTTCCGGCCTGTGGGCGCCGGCGCAGGCAGGCGGCCGGGTCCAGCGCGTCGGCGAGCGCCGCCGGGTCGATCCGGACCGCATGCCCGATCGCGGTCTCGGCGGCCGCGGCGAGGTCATCCGCGGTGAGGGTCGCCGGGTCGCGCCCCTCCGCGACCAGCCGCCGGGTCGCCCGCCCGACCACCGTGTGCGCCGAGCGGTAGTCGATGCCCGCCTCGGCCGCGAGCACGTCGGCGACGTCGGCCGCGACGACGAAGCCGGCCCGGGCCGCCTCGGCCGCCCGCTCGGCGTCGATCGCCATGCCCGCCACCACGGCGGCGGCGAGCGCCTCGGCCGTCCGGGCCCGCTCCAGGAGCGCCGGAACCAGGCCGTTCAGCACGTGGAAGTGGTCCGTGCGGGCCGACCCGGTGTGCAGCGTGGTCAGCACGCCCGCCAGGTCGCCGGCGGCGGATCCGGCCGCGGCCCGCAGCACCGCCAGCGCGTACGGGTTCTTCTTCTGCGGCATGAGGTCGCTCTGACGGCTGTGGGCCTCGTCCAGCTCCACGACCCCGAACTCGCGGCTCGCGAGGATCTCCAGGTCCTGGGCCAGCTGCGACACGTGGGTCAGCGCGAGCGCGAGGTCGGCGATCAGCTCCGCGTAGCCGTCGGCCGCCCACATCGCGTCGCGGGTGTGCACGGCGACCCCCGCGAGGCCGAGGAGCTCGGCGAGGCGGGCCCGGTCGAGCGGCCAGCGCGAGCCGGCGCTGCCGCCGGCCCCGGCGGGCGAGCGGTCGAGCCAGGCATGCGCCCGGCGCAGGCGCTCGGCGTCGCGCAGCACGGGCTCGGCATGCGCCAGGAGCAGGTGGCCCACCGTCGTCGGCTGGGCCGGCTGGAGGTAGGTGTAGTCGGCGGCGAGGTCGGCGGCGTGCCGCTCCGCCTGGTCGGCGAGCGCGCTCGCGAGGTCGAGCTCGGCGGCGTGGACGCCCAGGAGGCCGTCCCGGGCGACCAGCCGCAGCGCGACGCGGAAGGCCTCGCGCCGGGGGCGGCCTGCCGTGAGCCAGCCCGCCGGCGCGCCGATGCGCTCCCGGAGCTCGCTCTCGCGGTTGTTGAAGGCGTCGCCCCGGCCCGGATCCCAGGGGAACTCCTCCGGCGGGATCGCGTGGAGGTCGAGCAGGCCGCCGAGCAGGGCCGCGGCGGTCTCGGCGTCGATCGCGCCGCACTCGGCGAGCGCGACGGCGTGCGCGAGGTCGGCGAGCGACAGCGCGTGCGCGAGCGCGACGGCCTGCGCTGCCTCCTCGGCGTGGGCGGCGCTCACGAGCTCCGGGGCCGGTGCGCCGGCGAGACGCGCGCCGCGGGCCGTGCCGGCGCCGGGCGCAGGCGGCGACCCGCCCGTCGAGCTGCCCTCCGTCACGGCCGCAGCCTACGTGCCGCGGACGGGCGTGAAGCGGCGAAGCCGGAGCGAGTTGCCGCAGACCAGCAGGCTCGACCCGGCCATCGCGGCGGCGGCGATCATCGGGTTGAGCAGCCCCGCTGCCGCCAGCGGGATCGCGACCACGTTGTAGCCGAAGGCCCATGCCAGGTTGGCCTTGATCGTCCGCAGTGTCCGGCGCGAGAGGGCGATCGCGTCCGCCGCCCCCCTGGGATCGCCCTTCACGAGCGTGAGGTCCGCGGCCCCCACGGCCACGTCGGTGCCGGTGCCGACGGCGATGCCGAGGTCCGCCAGCGCGAGTGCCGGCGCGTCGTTCACCCCGTCGCCCACCATCGCGACGACCTCGCCCCTGGCCTGGAGCGCCGCGACCACCTGCATCTTCCCCTCCGGATCGACCCCCGCGACCACCTCGCCCGCGCCCACCGCGTCGCCGACCGCCCGCGCGACCTCCGCGCGGTCGCCGGTCAGGAGGATGGGCCGCAGCCCGAGCGCGCGCAGGCGCGCGACGGCCTCCGGAGCCGTCGGCCGAACCCGGTCGGCCAGCGCGAGCGTCGCGGCGTGGCGGCCGTCCACGACCACCTCGACCACCGTCCGCCCCTGGCGCGCGAGCCGGTCGGACAGCGCCCCGGCTGCCCGCGCGACGGCCACGTCGCGCCCCGCGACGCTCGCCCGCACGCCGATCCCGGCCGTCGCGTGGAAGCCGTCGGCGGGCGGGAGGGCGCCCCGCTCACGCGCGGCCGCAGCGATGGCCCGCCCGATCGGGTGCTCGCTGCCCGCTTCGGCCGCGCCCGCCAGGCGCAGGGCCTCGTCGCCGTCGGCGCCGGGCTGCGGCAGCACCTCGACCACCCGCATCGCCCCTTCGGTCAGCGTCCCCGTCTTGTCGAGGACGACCGCGGTCGCGCGCCGCGTGGACTCGAGGACCTCCGGTCCGCGGATGAGGATGCCGAGCTCGGCCCCGCGGCCGGTGCCGACCATGATCGCCGTTGGCGTCGCGAGCCCCATTGCGCACGGACAGGCGATGACGAGGACCGCGACGGCCGCGCCGAAGGCCTCGGTCGCGGAGCCGCCGGCCAGGAGCCAGCCCGCCAGCGTCGCGGCGGAGATCAGGATGACCACGGGGACGAAGACGGCCGAGACCCGGTCGGCGAGCCGCTGGACGGGAGCCTTGCCGGACTGCGCCCGCTCGACCATCGCGGTGATGCGCGCGAGCGCCGTGTCGGCCCCGACCCGGGTCGCCCGCACGACGATGCGCCCGCCGGCGTTCACGGCGCCTCCGGCGACCTCGGCCCCCGGGCCGACCTCCACCGGGACGCTCTCGCCGGTCAGGAGCGAGGCGTCCACAGCCGAGCGCCCCTCGGCGACGATGCCGTCCGCGGCGATGCCCTCGCCGGGGCGCACGACGAACCGGTCGCCGACCCTGAGCTCGGCGGCCGGCACCGCCCGCTCGTTGCCGTCCTCGCCCAGCAGCATCGCCTCGCGCACCTGCAGCGCGGCCAGGGCCCTGAGCGCGTCGCCGGAGCGCCGCCGGGCACGGCCCTCGAGCCATCGGCCGAGGAGGACCAGCGTGACGATCACCGCGCCGACCTCGAGGTAGAGCGCCTCTGAGGCGGGACCGTGGTCGATGGTGAGCGAGACGCCCATGCGCAGGTCGCGCCGGCCCGCGTCGAGTGCCGCCAGCGCGACGACGGACCAGCCCCAGGCCGCGAGCGAGCCCATCGAGACCAGCGTGTCCATGGTCGCGCTCCCGTGGCGGAGCGCGCGCAGGGCGGCGCGGTGGAACGGCCACCCGCACCAGAGCACGACCGGCGTGGCGAGCCCGAAGACCACCCACTGCCAGCCGTCGAACTGGAGCGCCTGGACCATCGAGATGAGCAGCACCGGCAGGCTCAGGACGACCGCGACGAGCAGCCGCCGGGCGATCGGGTCCGGCACGGCGGGCGCCGCCTCGCCCTGGGCGCGGGCCACGGTGGCGTCGTAGCCGGCGCTTCGGACCGCGGCGAGCAGCTCGCCGACGGCGGCCCGGCCGGGGTCGTAGACGACGTGGGCGCGCTCGGTCACGAGGTTGACGGTCGCCCGCACGCCGTCCACATCGTTGAGCTGTTGCTCGATGCGCTGGGCGCAGCCCGCGCAGGTCATGCCCTGGAGCTCGAGGTCTGCCTCTGCCACGTCTCGAATGATACCCCGAGGGAGTATCGCGACCACCGCCCTCGCCGCTACGACGCGGGCAGCTCCGCGGCCTCCTTCAGGACGCCCTGGAGCCCCGCGACCTCGAGCAGCCTCCGAACCGGGTCCGACGGCTCGAAGATCCGCACGGGCGCGGCCCCCTCGCGGCTGCGCTCGTTGGCCGCGAGCAGCGCCCCGAGCCCGCGGCTGTCGATGAACGACACCTCCGAGAGGTCCACGTAGACCGGCTC
>DATFWK010000190.1:0-17217 GCA_035259345.1 Miltoncostaeaceae bacterium
TCGACGCCCGGCCGTGCCCGGAAGCTCCTGATCGTGCTCGCGGCGACGTTCGTCGTCGCGACCCTGATCGCGCTCGCCGAGATCCGCCTCGGCTTCCGCCTCCCGACCTCGGCCCTGCTCGGGCGCAACCGTGACGTGGCCTTCGGCGCCACGTCGCTCTTCGGCAATCAGAACAACTTCGCCACCTACCTCACGCTGACGCTCCCGTACTTCCTGACGCTGCCGGTGGTCTTCCGGGACGTCCGCCTGAAGACGCTCGGCTGCGTCGGCGCCGCGGCGACCCTGATCGCGCTGCTCTTCACCGGCAGCCGCTCCAACCTGCTCGCCAGCGGGCTCATCCTCCTCGGGCTGATCGTGGTCCTGGGGCTCGACCGCCGCTCGCGCGTCCAGCTGGTGGCCGCCGGCGTCGTGGGCGCGCTCGCGGTGCTGCTCGTCGTCCCCTCGGTCCTCGGCAGCGGGATCGTGCCCCTGCCGGAGGGGGCCGTCACGAAGTTCAACTTCGGGCTGCTCGCGAGCCAGCGCGAGGCCGGCATCGGGTCCGGCGCGGTGCGCGGGTCCCTGCTCAGCGACGGCCTGGACCTCGTCAAGCAGACCAACGGCCTCGGCGTCGGCGCGGGCAACGCGGAGGACCAGGTCCGGGCGCTCGCCAACTTCCCGGGCGCGGAGAACCTGCACAACTGGTGGCTCGAGGTGCTGGTGGACCTCGGCGTCGTCGGCTTCGCGCTCTTCGTGGCGTTCTACCTGAGCCTGCTGCGCGGCCAGCTCAAGGCCTCGCGCCAGGCGCGAGACCCGATGATCCGCTGGCTCGGGCTCTCCGGCGGTCTCTCCTTGATCGGGTTCATCGTGGGATCGCTGGGCCCGTCGTCCGTGATCCATTTCGGCCCGATGTGGATCACGTTCGGCCTCGGCATGCTGACGCTCGGCCTGGCAGGACGTGAGGCGGCGCGGCGGGCCGGCGGCCAGGCGTGAGGATCCTCGTCCTCTCCCATCTCTACCCCAGCGCCCGCGACCCGACCGCCGGCACCTTCGTCCACGAGCAGGTCCGCGCGCTGATCGAGCTCGGGCACGATGTGCGCGTGGTCTCGCCGCGGGGGCTCGCGCCGCCGGTCGGATCGCGCTGGGCGCGCCACCGCGCCGTGCCCGGCGGGGACCGCGTCGAGGGCGTGCCCGTCCTGCACCCCCGAAAGCTCGCGCTGCCCCACGGGCACCTCGGGCGCTGGAACGCCGAGGCCATGCGAGCGGCCATCCGGGGCCCGCTCCGGCGGGTGCACCGGCGCTGGCCGTTCCAGGTCGTGCACGCGCACATGCTGGTGCCGGACGGCTGGGCGGCCGCCCGCGTCGCCGCCGGCCTTGGCGTGCCGGTGCTGGCGACCGCGCATCGCGCCGACGTCCTCGACGTGCCCGCCCGCGGCGGAGGACAGCGGGCCCAGGTGGTCCAAGCGCTCGAGTCGGTCGACCAGGTGGTCGCAGTCAGCCGGGCGATGCGCGCGGCCTGCGAGGCGCTGGCCGTGATGGAGCGCCCGGTCGCCGTCGTCCCGAACGGCGCCGACCTCCGCGTGTTCCACCCACGGGACCGCGCCGAGGCCCGGCGGCGGCTGGGCCTGCCGGTGGACGACCGGGTGATCGCCTTCGTCGGCGTGCTCACCCCGCGCAAGGGCATCGACACGCTCGTCGAGGCGCTGGGGCTGCTCGCCGCGCAGCCGGGCGGGGCGCCGCTCCTCGCGATCGCCGGCGAGGGCGAGCTCCGCGGGCAGCTCGAGCGCCGGGCGGCCGATCTCGGCGTCGGCGGGAGCGTGCGCTTCCTGGGCAAGCTGCCGCACGACGACGTGCCCTGGGTCATGGCCGCCGGCGACGTCTTCTGCCTCCCGAGCCTCAGCGAGGGCCTCCCGACCGTGGTCTGCGAGGCGATGGCCTGCGGCCGTGCGGTCGTCGCCACCGCGGTCGACGGCACGCCGGAGATCGTGGACGACGGCGTGACGGGCCTGCTCGTGCCCCCGCGGGACCCGCGCGCCCTCGCCGAGGCGCTGGCGCGCGCGCTCGCCGACCCCGCCCTCGTGCGCCGCATGGGGGAGGAGGCGCTGCGGCGGGCCCGCGCCACCTACACCTGGGACGCGAACGCCCGCAGCCACGTGGCGCTCTACGAGGCGCTCGCCGCGTGACCGCGGGGGACGCGGAGGCCGAGCGCGTCGCGCTCCTCGCGCGGGCGGGGAGCGGGCTGGCAGCGCTCCTGCGCGAGGCCGCCTGGCGCGGCATCGCGGCTACCGTCGCGGCGGACGAGGGCGACGCGCGCGCCCGCGCGCTCGCGGCGGCCGCCGGGGCCGAGGTCGCCGGCGTCTGGCCGGGCGGCCGCGAGGCGGCCACGCTCGTCGTCGACCGCCTCCCGGCCGATCTCGCCGAGCTCCCGCCGGAGCCGGTCCTCGTCGCGCCCGCCGCGGCCGCCGATGCCCTCGCCGCAGCGGGACGGCGCGTCGTGCCCATCGTGTCCGTGATCGGCCTGGACCCGTCCGCGGCCCGCGCGCGCGCGGCCGAGCTTCGGAGCCGGCACGGCGCTGTCGTCCTCGCCGGGTGGGATCCCGGCATGCTCGACGCGCTGACCCGCGCCGGCGTCGTGCCCGGGCCGGTGCGGGAGCCGCCGGCGCCCCCGGGCGCGCGGCTCGACGGCGTCCGGGCGCTTCACCTCACGAGCGTCCACCGGCCGGACGACGGGCGCATCTTCCACCGCGAGGTCGCGGCCCTCCGCGCGGCGGGGGCCGACGCCCGCGTGCTCGGGCTCGCCGCACGGCCGCCCCGATCGCGCCGCGCCGCCGCCGGGCGGCGGCTGGTGGAGGAGGCGCGCCGGCGCGAGGTTGACGTCTACCACGTGCACGACCCCGAGCTCCTGCCGGGCGCGGTCTGGCTCCGCCGCGCCACGGGACGGGTGGTCATCTACGACGCGCACGAGTACCTCGGCCAGACGACGCGGACGAAGCCGTGGATCCCCGGCCCGTTCCGCACCCCCACGGCCGTCGGCGCGGCACACGCCGAGCGGGCGCTCGCGCGCCGGCTCTCCGGGGTGGTCGCGGTGACCGAGGACCTGGCGGTGGAGTTCGCGGCCACCGGCGTCCCGGCGGTCAGCGTCGCCAATTACGCCGCAGCCGAGCGCTTCCCGGATCCCGGGCCCGCGGACGGCCCGGTCGTCGCCTACGTCGGAGCCCTCGACGCCTCGCGCGGCCTCGGGCTGATGCTCGAGGCCTTCCCGATGGTGGCCGCGCCGGGAGCCCGGCTGGTGCTCGCAGGCCCCGGCGATCCCGGCCCGCTGCCGCCGCCGGTCACCCACCTCGGGCCCGTGCCCTACGACGTCGTCCCGCGCGTGCTCGCGGGGGCGGCCGTCGTGTGGATCCCGCTCCGGCGCACCCCGAACAACGACCGCGGGCGCCTCACCAAGGTCATGGAGGCGATGGCCGCCGGGCGGCCACTCGTGGCGAGCGACCTCACCCGCACGGCGACGATCGTGCGGGCGGCGGGGTGCGGCATCGTCGTGCCGGACCGGGACCCGGCGGCGCACGCGGCCGCGCTCACGCGGCTCCTCGAGGACCCCGAGACGGCCGCCCGAATGGGCGCCGCCGGCCGCCGGGCCTTCCTCGAGCGGATGACGTTCGGGCGCGAGGCCGCGCGCCTGGTCGCCTTCTACGCGGAGCTGCTCGGCCGGTGAGCCGGGTCCTCTACGTGTCCCAGTACTTCGTGACCGGCGACCAGCCGGGCGGCGTGCGCCACTGGCGCCACACGCACGCCCTGCGCGACGCCGGGCACGAGGTGAGCGTCGTGACCTCGTACGTCCAGCACAAGGAGCGCACCGTCCCGGAGGCCTACCGTGGCCGGCGGATCGTGCGCGAGCAGGAGGACGGCCTCGACGTCTGGCGCACCTACGCCACGCCCGGCTACGGCAGAGACCTGGCGTCCCGCCTGGCCAACTACCTGAGCTTCGCCGCGCTGGCCACGGTGGCCGGGCTCCGCGCGCCGCGGCCGGACGTCGTCGTCGCCTCCTCGCCGTCGCTGCCGGCGGCGGCCGGGGCCGCGCTCGTCGCCCTCGTGCGCCGGGCCCGGTTCGTGCTCGAGGTGCGGGACCTGTGGCCCGAGTCGGCCGTGGCGATGGGGCTGGTCCGCGAGCGAAGCGCGATGGCGCTCGTTGCGCGGGCCCTCGCCTGGCTCTGCTACCGGCGTGCCGACCGCGTCATCGCGCTTACCGAGGGCATCCGGGACGGCGTCGCCGCGAAGGGTGTCGATCCCGTGCGCATCGTGCTCATCACGAACGGCGTCGACCTCGACGGACCGCCCGCCGAGCCGGCCGCCGTCCCGGTGCCGGACGGCGCCTTCGTCGCGATGTACGTCGGCGCCCACGGCACGTACAGCTCGCTCGAGACGGTCCTGGCCGCGGCCGAGCTGCTCCGCGACCAGGACGGCATCCGGTTCGTCCTCGTCGGCGGCGGCGACCGCAAGCCGGCGCTCGTCGCCGACGCGGGCAGGCGCCGGCTGGCCAACGTGGCCTTCGTGGACCCGGTTCCCAAGCGCGACGTGCCGGCCTGGCTGGCGCGCGCGAACGCCTGCCTGCTGCCCTATCAGGACCGGCCGCTGTTCGCCGGCGCGCTGCCGAACAAGACCTTCGACTACATGGGCGCAGGCAGGCCGATCGTGGCGGCCGTGCCCGCCGGCGAGCTCTCCCGCCTGGTCGAGACGGCCGGGTGCGGCCTGGCGATCCCGCCCGAGGATCCGCGTGCGATGGCCGACGCCGTGCTCCGGCTCTCCCGGGACGAGGCCCTGGCGGCCCGGTTGGGGGCCGCCGGGGCCGGGTTCGTGCGCAGCCACTACGACCGTCGCGTGCTCGCCGAGCGGTTCGTCGCGGTGATCGAGGGTCTGCTGGGGGCCGGGCCCGGCGTGCGGTGGCGAGCGAAGGGGCGGCATCGCCGACGGTAGCCGGTCGCTCGGACGGCCTCTGCCGCCGGCCGCCGGCCCCGCTGGACGCCCGCATCCGTAGAGTGGCGGGCCGATGAGCGGGGAGGCTGCCGTCGGCGGCGCGACCAAGCGCGCCTTCGACCTTGCGATCGCCGTGCCGGCCGCGCTGCTCCTGGCGCCGGTCATGGCCGGTGTCGCGATCTGGATCCGGAGGGACTCGCCCGGCCCGGCGTTCTTCCGTCAGGAGCGCGTCGGTTTGTTCGGGCGCCCGTTCCGCCTCGTCAAGTTCCGGACGATGGTCGTCGGCGCCGAGCGGATGGGCCCGGGCATCGCGATCGACGAGGGCGACAGCAGGATCACGGAGGCGGGCGGACGCCTGCGGCGGCTGTCCCTGGACGAGCTGCCGCAGCTCTGGAACGTGATCCGCGGGGACATGAGCCTGGTCGGGCCGCGGCCCACGGTGGCCTCCCAGGTCGCGCACTACTCGCAGGAGCAGCGGCGGCGCCTGCTGGCCCGGCCGGGGGTGACCGGGCTCGCGCAGGTGAGCGGCCGCGCGTCGATCCCCTGGTCCCGGCGGATCGAGCTCGACATCGAGTACGTCGAGCGCTGGAGCATGCGCCGCGACATGACGATCCTCGGCCGCACGCTGCTCGTCGTCCTCGGGAGGGGCGGCACCTACAAGGGCGCGACCGGCGGCTTCGACCTGACGCCCGACCGGGAGGGCGGCGGCGATCGTTGACGTGCTCCTGACCTGCGCGGGCCAGCGGGTCGACATCGTCCGTCACTTCCAGCGCGTACTGGCCGACGGGCCCCATCGGGGCCGCGTGCTGGTGAGCGACCTCGACCCGCTCTCGCCGTCGCGGTTCGCCGCCGACGCCGTCCTCGACCTGCCGCCGGTGGACAGCCCGGGTTACGGCGAGGCGGTGGCCGCCGCCTGCCAGGCGGAGGGAATCAGGGCGGTGCTGCCGCTGACGGACCTCGACCCGGTGATCCTCTCGCGCGCCGCCGGGGTCATCGCCGAGGCCGGCGCCGCGGTCTTCCTGCCGGACCCCGAGGTCGCATACGGCTGCCAGGACAAGTGGGCGTGCCACCAGATGCTGATCGACAACGGCCTCCCCTCGCCGCCCACGTGGCTCCCCGGGACGGTCGCCCCCGGCGAGCTCCCGTTCCCCGTGCTGGTCAAGCCGCGCCTCGGCTTCGCCGCCCGCCACATCTACCGCGCCATCGATCCGGACGAGCTCGCCTTCTTCCTCCGCTACAGCCCGCTCGAGAGCGTGATCCAGCGCGCCCTGCCCGGCGAGGAGTTCAGCATCGACTGCCTCGGCGACCTCGACGGCCGCGCCCTGGGATCGATCCCGCGCCGCATGATCCAGGCGAAGGGCGGCGAGCAGGTCAAGGGCGAGACGATCGACGACCCCCAGCTGGTCGAGCTAGGGGCCCGGGTGATCGAGGCGCTCGGCCTCCGGGGGCCCTCGACCGTGCAGTGCTTCCGCCTGGACGGCGAGATCCTCGGCATCACGGACATCAACACCCGCTTCGGCGGCGCCTTCCCGCTGCCGCAGGCGGCGGGCGGAGACTACCCCGAGCTGATCGTCCGGCTCGCGGCGGGCGAGCAGCCCGCCTCCCGCGTCGGCGCGCACCGGGCGGGGGTCGTGATGACCCGCTTCCTGGGAGAGACAATGCTCCTTCGTGAACCCGGCGGCCTTCGGCCCGTCCACGACGACGGCTAGGCTGCTCGGCGCCTTGGATCGGGAGATCACCCTTCGCGACTACGGCCGCGTGCTGTGGAGTGGCCGCTGGATCATCGTCGCGACCACCGTCGGGGCGATCATCGTGGGGATCATCCTCAGCCTCGCCACGCACACGAAGTACACGGCGACCTCGATCGTCTACCTCGGGCAGGCGACGACCCAGGGAGGGATCCCCGTCGCGACACCGCTCACGACCCCGGTCACCGCGCCGAAGGTGCTGCACAGCGACGTGTTCATCAAGTCCGTCGCCGACAAGTCCGGGGTGAGCTTCAACCGGGTGAAGGACGGCTCGACCTTCCGGGTCGACCGTGTCCCCGGCGCCGCTGCCGGGAATCAACCAACCGTGGCCACCATCACCATCGTCGACCGCAGCCGCGATGTCTCGCGGCGCGTGGCGGACGACTACGCCGACGCCGTCTACAACCGGGTCTTCGAGGACTACGCGCGCAACCTGAAGGTCTACGACCAGTCCATCGGGCAGGCGCTCAAGCGCCAGAACCAGCTCCAGGGCCAGATCGACCGCTTCCGTGCCGCTCTGCCGGGCTCTCAGATCGAGCTGTTCTCAGCCCAGCAGGAGCTGAACAACCTGCAGGAGAAGATATTCAACAACCAGCAGGCGCGCGCGAAGGCGATCCAGATCGAGGCTCCGCAGGTCATCTCGAGGGCGGAGGAGCCGTCATCCTCCGCAAGCGCCGGCGCGCGGCTTCGCACGATCATCCTCTCAGCGATCATCGGGTTCATCGTCGGTGTCATCATCGTCTTCATCTGGCGCGGGAGCCCCGCGGGGCGTGCGGCGACCTAGCCTCGCCGCGTTCGCCGCAGTCCTCGCCGGCGCCGGCGTCGTCGCCGGGTGCGGCGGGGGCGGTGGCGGTGGCGCCACCACGGCGCCTGCGCCCGCGCCGAAGGGCGGCGTCGAGGTGCGTGTGCTCGACGGCGACACCCAGGCGCCGATCGCCGGAGCCAGGGTGCGGGCATTCGCCCCCTCGGGCCCGCTCGGCGGGCCGGTCGTCGCGGACTCGGCGGGCCGGGCGACGGTTCCCGGCGGCGCCACGATCGTCCGGGCGCGGGCGAGGGGCTACGACCCCGCCAGCGCCAACGTCGCGTCCGACGCGGCCACGGTGCGGATCTTCGATCCCTCGATCCAGAGCCCCCAGTACGGCGCCGACTCCACCCGCACGCGCTTCGTGCAGGGCCTCCCGCTGCCACCGCCGAAGGGCAAGCCAGCGTGGACCCATGGGGGGAAGGTCCTCCTGGAGTTCCCGCCGTCGGTCGCGAACGGCCTCGTCGTGCTGCCGACCAACCGCGGGAAGGTGTTCGCGATCGAGGCGGCGACCGGCCGCAAGCGGTGGACGGTGCGGCAGACGGCGAGCAGCTACATCGCGGCGACGCCGGCGATCGCCGGCGGCAGGGTCTACGTCGCGTCGATGGACGGGCGCCTCAGCGCCTACCGTGCGACCGACGGAGCCAAGATCTGGGAGTTCTCGACCGGCGGCAGCCCCATCGAGTCGTCCCCGCTGGTCGTGAACGACAAGGTCTACTTCGGCGCCTGGAACGGGAAGCTCTACGCGGTGTCGCTGCGCACGGCGAAGCTGCTCTGGACCTTCCAGGCAAGCGGCCAGATCAAGGGCAGCGCGGCCCAGGCGGGCGACCTCATCGTGTTCGGGGACTACGCCGGCAACGTGTACGGCGTGCGCCGCTCGAACGGGTCCGCGGCGTGGCGCACGTCGGCCGGGCGGCGGTTCTACGGCGGCCCCGGCGTCAGCGGCAACACGGTGGTGATCGGCGACGTCGGGGGCGCGGTGGTGGGGCTGAACGCGCAGACCGGCGCCCGCAAGTGGCGGGTCTCGACCGGCGGCAGCTTCGTCTACGCGAGCCCCGCGATCGCACGCGGCACGGCCTACATCGGCGCCTACAACGGCCGGCTCTACGCGCTCGACGTCGCGAGCGGGCGCCAGCGCTGGTCGTTCTCGGCCGGCGGGCCGATCTCGGGCTCGGCCACGGTGGTCGGGGGCATCGTCTACACCGCGGTGCTCGCGCCGAGCGTGAGCGGCGACCGGACCTGGGGCCTCGACACCCGGAGCGGCGCGGTGCGCTTCCAGACGGACGACGGCCGTTATTCGCCGGTGGTGGCGGCGGGGCGGACGGTCTACCTGGTGGGGCGCACCACGCTCTATGCCTACCCCGCGCCGTAGGCGCGTCCTGATCGCGGCCGCCGTCGCCGGCGGCCTGGTCGTCGTCGCGGCGGCGGTCCTCGGCTACGGCGCCAAGAGCGGCTGGTTCAACCCGGGCAGCGAGGAGGGCACGAGCGAGGGGTTCAAGCCGGCGGCGGCCCCGAAGGGCGTCGCGTCAGCCTCGGCGTGGCCACAGTACGGCTTCGACGCCAACCGCACCCGGGCGAACCCGGACCTCGACCTGGCGCCGCCGTACCGCGTGCGCTGGAGCTACGACGCCCGGTCCCTGCTCGAGTTCCCACCGGTCGTCGGCGGAGGGCGGGTGATCGTCGGCACGAACGACGGCCTGGCGCTGGCGCTCGACCAGCAGACCGGCAAGGTCCTCTGGCGCACGCACCTGGTCGGGCAGATGGCCTCCTCGCCGGCGCTGGCACCGGGCATCGCGCTCTTCACCACGACGCGGGGGCGGCTCGTCGCGCTCGACGTCGCGACCGGCAGGCGCCTCTGGGGCTGGAAGGCGGGGCGGTCGATCGAGTCCAGCCCGCTCGTCGCCGACGGCTCGGCCTACGTCGGCACGCTCGAGGGCAAGGTGCTGCGCATCGGCCTCGCGAGCCATCACCCGGTCTGGGTCGCCGAGGCGAGCGGGGACGTGAAGGCGAGCCTGGCGCTCGCGGGCCCCAATGTCGTGATCGGGGACTACGCCGGGCGCATCAGCGCATTCCGGCGCACGGACGGGCGCCTGGCATGGCGGGCCACCTCGCCGAGCGCGGCCTTCCGCAGCGCCGGGCGCTTCTACGGAGGGCCCGCCGTCGCCTACGGCCGCGTGTACATCGGCAACGTGAACGGGCGCGTGATCGCGCTCGACGCGGCGAACGGGCAGCGCGCGTGGCTGCGGGTGCTCGACGACTTCGTCTACTCGAGCGCGGCCGTGGACCGGCGCCTTGTGCTCGTCGGAAGCTACGACCATCGCCTGCACGCGCTGGATGCGGTGACCGGCGAGGAGCGGTGGAGCTTCGACGCGGGGGAGCGCATCAGCGGCTCGCCGTCCGTGGTCGGCCGCTACGCATACGTCTCGACGCTCGCCCCGAAGGGCGCGACGGGCGCCACGTACGCCGTCGACGTCGAGACTGGGCGGCGCGTCTGGACCTTTCCCGACGGCCGCTACAGCCCGGCCGTCGGGGTCGAGGGGATGCTCGTGCTGACCGGTCGCGAGCGGCTGTACGGGCTCGTCCCGAGGTGACCGGGGGCAGGATCGCGCGGGCGGCGACCGCCGTCGCGCTGTTCGGCATCGTCTCCCGCCTGCTCGGGTTCGTGCGCGAGCTCGTCCTCGCGCGCACGTTCGGCACCCAGGGCGTGAACGGGGCGAAGGCGGACGCCTTCGTCAACGGCATCTTCCTCGTCAACACCGTCGCCGCCATCGTCCTCTACGCGCTCGTCACGCTGATCATCCCGTCCTTCGAGCACGAGCGCGAAGAGGAGGGGATGGACAGCGCCTGGCGCCTGATCTGGGCCGTCGGGGCCTGGGTCGGCATCGCGCTCGTCGCGATCGGCGCCGTGGTCGGGCTCTGGCCGGAGGCGGTGGCCAAGATCTTCAACGCCCGGCCGGTCACCGAGCGCCTGATGGTGGAGACCCTCCCGATCATGGCGCCGGGCCTCGTGATGCAGGGCATCTCGGCGCTCCTGACGGCGGCCCTCCAGGCGCGGCGGCGGTACATCGGCCCCGCGGCAATCGGTGTCGCCTTCAACCTCGGCATCATCCTCGGCCTGCTCGCGGGCCACGCCAGCCTGAAGGCTGCCGCGTGGGGTGTGACGCTCGGCGCGCTCGCGCAGATCGTCCTCCAGCTGCCCCAGCTGATCTCCGTGCTTCGTGAGGACGGCGTGCGCCCGGCGATCCGCCACCCGCGGCTCATGGCGACGGCGGCCCTCTCGGTGCCGATCCTCGCGGCATCCGTCCTGCAGCAGATCAACGGCTACACGGACAAGCTCTTCGCCAACGGCCTCGGCACAGGGAAGACGGCCGCGCTGAACTACGCGAACGCGGTGGGCTCGGCGCCGCGCACGGCGCTGCTCTTTCCCCTGCTCACGCCGCTCTTCCCCGTCGTCGCCGAGATGATCGCGAGGGGCCGCCGCCCGGACGCGACCCGCGCGTTCGTGCGCGCTGCAGGCCTGCTCGCGCTCGTGTCCATCCCGATGTCGCTCTTCATCGCCATCTATCCGCACGAGATCTCGCAGCTGGCGTTCCAGCGCCGCCGCTGCACGGCGACCTGCGTACACCAGATCCAGGGCCCGCTGCTCTGGTACGGGATCGCCGTCTGGGGCGCGTTCATCGGGTATCTCCTGAACCGCACGCTCTCCGCCGCCCGCAGGGCGCACGACATCATGGTCGCCACGATCGTCACGGTCGTCCTGACGGTCGCCCTCGACGTGGTGCTCGTGGTCGTCGGGCCGCTGGACCAGACGGGCCTCGCGCTGGCGACGATGATCGGCATCTATGCGAACACGCTGCTGACGCTCTGGTACCTGCGGCGGCAGATGCCGGAGCTGCCGATGCGCAAGCTTGCGGATCAGCAAGGAAGGCTCGTCCTGGCCGGGCTGATCGGCGGCGCGACCTGCCTGCTGCTCAACGTGCCCTTCCCGAGCGGCGACCGCGGGACGCTCGCCGCGACCGCCCTGATCGCGGCCAAGGGGTTCGTCGGCTTCGTCGTGTTCGTCGTCGCGGCGCGGGCGCTGGCACCGGGCGAGCTTCACGAGGGCCGGCGCGCGCTTGGCGCGATCGTGGGCCGGGGCCGGTGAGCCTGGGCGGCGCCCGGCCGCCGGTGCGGGCGCCGTGGGCGGCCGCCCTGGCGCTGGTCGCCGTCATCGCCGTCGCCGTGGCGTTTCGGGCATGGGCCTTCGGCGGCGTCTCCTTCGCCCTGGGGTCGGACGAGTCCCGCTACGTGGCGGTCGCGCAGAACCTCGCCTCGGGGCACATGCCCCACGGCGCGGCGGAGTGGTTCGGCACGCGCCTCGTGCTCATCTGGCCGGTCGCCGGGCTCTTCCGGTGGATCGGGGCAAGCGACTACACCGCCTCGGCGTGGCCGGCCGTCGGGTCGCTGCTCTCGGTCGGCGCCGCCTACCTCCTCGGCCGCGACCTCGGCTCGCGGCGCGTCGGCCTCGTGGCCGCCGGGCTCGTCGCCGTGGCCCCGCTCGAGGTGCTGCTCGGAACGCGCCTCAGGCCCGACGCGATCATGCCCGGCCTGGTGGGGCTGTCCGTCTGGCTGGCCCTTCGGGCCGGCCGGGCGCTGGACGAGCGCACCTGCGCGCTCCTGGCAGCCGCCGCGGGCCTGTCGCTCGGGGCCGCCTGGTCGGTCCGTGAGAGCGCCCTCGTGATGGCCCCGGTCATCCTCGGCGCCGGCTGGCACGCCGGGCGGCGCGCGCTGGCCTGGGGGGCCGCCGGGCTCGTGGCCGTCCCGGCGCTCGCCGCGATCCTGTTCGGCGCGCTCGCCGGGGACCCGCTGCAGCCGCTCACAGGCGCCGGCGCGGAGGGCACGTGGCGCGACCCGGTGGCGGCCTGGTCCACCGACGGAAGCTATGCCGCTGCGATCGTCCGCCAGGCGCTGGACCCCGGCGCGCTCCTGTTCCTACTGGGGCCGGTGCTCGTGATCACCGGCGCAGTGCTGGTCGCGCGGCGCGAGCGGGCGGCGATCCTCCCCGCCGCCTGGCTGGCATGGGCCACCCTCTACCTCGAGCTGGGAACGCTGGTCAACCTGGGGAAGCCGCTCCGCTTCCTCACCCTCTGTTCCATCCCGGCCGCGCTGCTGGTCGCGCTGGCCGTGGACGGGCGTTTTGCCCCGCTGGCCGTCGCCGGGGTGGCGGCCATCGCGGTCGCGGCGCTGTGGTCGCTGCCCCTGCGCGACCACCGCGGCAACGACGTCGTCCTCCTCCACCGGGTGGCGGACCGCCTGAGCACGCTTCCGCACCGCCCGGTGCTCTCCGAGAGCTACACGTGGTGGGCCAAGCTTGCCGCCTTCGTGCCGCGCGGGCGGTTGCCGGTGGCCGACGTGAAGGACCCGGAGTTCCTCGACGAGTCGGAGCGGCGGGCGGCGCGCAGGCTCGAGCCCCTGCCGGACGTGGCCGCCTACGCCGGCGGGTACGTGGTCACCGGACCGGTGATCCCGCTGCAGGGATGGCCGAGCAACTGGGCTACCCTGGAGGAGCGCATGCGGCGAGACGTGCCATGGAGAAGGCTCCGGCTGGTCGCCACGGTCGGCGCAGCCCGCATCTGGCGGTGGCCCGCATGAGCGGCCTCCCGGCACGGGACGGCCCGCCGGCCGTCGTCATCCCCGCCCGCGACGAGGCCGGCACCGTGGGCGCCGTGGTGCGCGCGGCGCGCGAGGCGCTTCCCGATGCCGCCGTCATCGTCGTCGACGACGCCTCCGGCGACGGCACCGGGGAGGAGGCCCGCGCCGCCGGCGCGGACGTCGTCCGCCTCGACCGCCACGCCGGCTACGCGGGGGCCCTGCGGGCGGGCTACCGGGCAGCGGCCGAGGCCGGCCTCGGGCCGGTCGCGCAGCTCGACGCGGACGGCCAGCACGACCCGGCGGACCTGCCGCGCCTCCTCGCGGCGCTCGCCGGCGCCGACCTGGTGGTCGGCTCGCGCTTCCTCGCGCCCGGCGGCTACAGGCCGCCTCTGGTCCGCGTGGCGGCGATCGCGGCCTGTCGCGCGATGGCCGGACGGGTCGGCGGCATCACGGTCACCGACCCCACGTCGGGCTTCCGTGCCTTGCGGCCGCGGCTCGCCCGCCTCCTCGCCGAGGAGGGCTTCCCGTTCGGGCTCACCGAGACGAGCCTGCTGATCGCCCTCCACCGCCGGGGCTTCCGCATCGCCGAGGCCCCGGTCCACATGCGCCCCTGCCCGGGCGCGTCGATGCACGCCGGCCTGGCAGGCGGAGCGCACTTCCTGCGCATCTCGATCGCCGTCCTCGCGCTGGCCGCCGGACGAGGCTCCCGCTAGCGTCCCCGCGATGCCGCTGACCTGCTGCGTGACCGGCGGGGCGGGGTTCCTGGGCTCGCACCTGTGCGATCGCCTCCTCGCCGACGGCCACCGGGTGATCTGCGTGGACAACCTCGACACCGGCACGCTCGAGAACATCGAGCACGTCCGCGAGGACGGGTTCCGCTTCGTCCAGCACGACATGACGGTGCACCTGGAGCTGGACGAGCCGGTCGACGAGGTCTACCACCTCGCCTCGCCGGCGAGCCCCATCGACTACCTGCGCCTGCCCCTGCACACGCTCAAGGTCGGCTCCTACGGCACGCACAACGCGCTCGGCCTCGCCAAGCGCCACCGCGCCCGCTTCCTGCTCGCCTCCACCAGCGAGGTCTACGGCGATCCCCAGGTCCACCCGCAGCCGGAGAGCTACTGGGGCCACGTGAACCCGATCGGGCCGCGCGGCGTCTACGACGAGGCGAAGCGCTACGCCGAGGCGCTGACGATGGCCTACCACCGCCAGCAGGGCGTCGACGCCCACATCGTGCGCATCTTCAACACGTACGGGCCGCGCATGCGCCCGCACGACGGCCGGGCCATCCCGACGTTCCTCCGCCAGGCGCTCAGCGACAAGCCGCTGACCGTGTTCGGGGACGGCTCGCAGACCCGCTCGTTCTGCTACGTGAGCGACGAGATCGAGGGGATCATCCGCCTGATCCGAAGCGAGCACCACGAGCCGGTGAACATCGGCAACCCCGAGGAGTACACGATCCTCGAGCTCGCCGAGGCCATCCTCCGCGTCACCGGCTCCCGATCGGAGATCGTGTTCGAGGCGCTCCCCCAGGACGACCCAAGCGTCCGCCAGCCGGACATCACGCTGGCGCGCGAGCTCCTCGGCTGGGAGCCCGAGATCGGGCTGGACGAGGGCCTCGAGCGCACGATCGCCTCCCTGCCGCTGGCTCGATGAGCGCCGCGGCCGCGGCGGCGCGCGGCCTGGTGAAGCGCTACGGGGCCTTCACGGCCGTGGACGGCATCGAGTTCTCGATCGCCCGTCGGGAGTGCTTCGGGTTCCTCGGGCCCAACGGGGCCGGGAAGACGACCACAATGCGGATGCTCTCCTGCCTCTCCGAGCGGGACGGGGGCGACCTCGAGGTGCTGGGCCTCGATCCGGGGCACTCACCGCGGACGGTCAAGCGCCGCCTGGGCGTCGTCCCCCAGGAGATCAACCTGGACCTCGAGCTCACCGTCCGCGAGAACCTCCTGGTGTACGCGCGCTACTTCGACATACCGCGCCGGGAGGCCGAGGCGCGTGCGGAGGAGCTCCTTCGCTTCGTCGAGCTCTTCGAGCGGGCGGAGGGGCCGGTCGAGCGGCTCTCGGGCGGCATGAAGCGCCGGCTCCAGATCGCGCGGGCGCTGATCAACGAGCCGGAGCTCGTGCTGCTGGACGAGCCGACCACCGGGCTCGACCCGCAGGCCCGCCGCCTGGTCTGGGAGCGGCTGCGCGACCTCACCCGCAGGGGCGTGACGCTGATCCTCACGACGCACTACATGGAGGAAGCCGCGCAGCTCTGCGACCGGCTCGTGCTCATGGACCACGGCCGCATCGTCCGTGAGGGGCCGCCGGCGCGCCTGGTCGCGGACGAGCTCGGCCGGGAGGTCCTCGAGCTGCGCGTGCCGGCCGGCGACCGCGCCGAGCTGCTCGGGCGCATCGGCGGCGACGCGCTGGGCCACCAGGCGCACGGCGAGCTCCTCACGCTCCACACAGACGACGCCGAGGAACTGTTCGCCCGCGCGCGGGCCACGGGGCTTCCGGTGGAGCTTCAGGTCGCGCGACCGGCGACGCTCGAGGACCTCTTCCTCGCGGTCACCGGTCACGGCCTCGGCGAGGACGAGGCCGTTGCGGGCTGAGGGCCGTCAGCCGACGGCGAGCGGGGAGCGCTCCTCCCGGGCCTCGAGCGCCCGGGCAACCAGCCCGGCGTAGCGGGCGAGGACGGCCTCCACGGCGGCCGGAAGGCGCTCGTTGCCGCGCGTCGCCACGAGCACCGCGCCCCAGACGCGGCCGCCAGAGCGCACGGGCACGGCCACGCCGCTGCGGTAGGCGCCGGCCGTCGCGAGCGCGCCCACGGCGTCCCGCCCGAGCTCCGAGTAGCTCGACACCCGCGCCGCGGCGCCGGTGCGGTGGACCGTCGCGACCGCGCCGGACCCCTCGAGCCGGAACGGGCGCAGCGACTGGCCGGGGGGCAGGTGGGCTGCGACCGGGATTCCCTGGCCCTCGTGGAAGCGGACCACCACGCCGCACTCCACGCCCACGACCGACGCCGCCGAGCCGGCGATGCGGCCGCAGACGGCCGCGAGCGTACCGCCGGCCGCGCCCCCGTCGATCGCGTCCATGAGCTGGTGGACCTCCTGGCGCCAGCCCGGGTCGAGCGGCCGCTCGGCGCGCGCGACGCTGGCCGGGACGATCTGGTCGTCGGCGACCTTGTAGCGCTCGGTCAGCCGCTCCAGATGCGCCGCGAGCGCGGCGAGCGCCTCGGCGGCGTCGTGGGACTGCTCGGCGCCGTACGCCATCTGGTCGGTCGCCTCGGCGACGGCCGACATGGCCAGGGCGATCTGATCCATGCCGACGTGCTGCTCCTGGGCCGCTGCGGCGATCTGGGCCGAGGCCTCGGCGGCCACGGCGATCGCGCCGGCCATGCGCTCGATCGCCGTGCCGGCGTGAAGCGCGCGCGCCGCGCCGTCCTCGACGGCCTTGCCGCCCTCCTCGGCCGCCAGCACCGCCGTGGCGCTCGCCTGCTGGATCTGGGCGAGGATCTCCCGGACCTGGACCGTCGCCGCCTTCGACTGCTCGGCGAGGTTCCGGACCTCCTGCGCCACCACGGCGAAGCCGCGACCGTGCTCGCCGGCCTTGGCGGCCTCGATCGTGGCGTTGAGCGCGAGCATGTTCGACCGGTCCGCGAGATCGCTCACCGTCTCGGTGAGCTCTGCGATCGCCTGACCGCGCTCGGCCAGGTGGTGCACGCCGTGCGCGATCGACTCCACGCGGGCCCGGATCTGCGCCATGCCGGCGACGATCGAGCCCACGGCCTCGGTGCCGGCCTCGGAGGCCCCCGCGGCCTCCTGTGCCTGGGCGGCGACCTCGCCCGCCCGCTGGGCCACCTGCTCGGAAGTCGCCCGCACCTCGTCCACGGTGGCCGTGGTCTGCGCGATGGACGCGGCCTGCTCCGCCGACGAGGCCGTGTGCTGCGAGACGATGGCGAGGATCTCGGTGCTCGCGCCGGCCAGGTCCCGCGAGGCGCCGCGGACCTCGCCGGAGAGGCGCCCGAGCCGCTCGACCATCGTGTTCATGTTCGCCGTGAGGGCCGCGAGCTCGGGCTCCTCGGCGGACGGGAGCCGCACG